>CAYVRL010000122.1:0-6638 GCA_964454065.1 uncultured Planctomycetales bacterium
GACGGGGAGAGCGGTCGAGACCGCGACGGTGGATCGCGGTGCGGGCACGTTGCGGACCATCTGGCTCGCGGAACGGATGTATAGGTTGGAACACGGCCGGTACGCCGAAGAGCTGGGGGCCTTGGTCGCGGAAGGCTTTCTCGATGAGGAGATCGCCGCCGCGGAGCAGCCGTTTCGCTACCGGATCCGGAGGATCCTTCCCGAGGGGCCGGTGATCGAAGGTCGGCGCAACGGCGGAGGTTGGTACGGCAGGATCGAACTGGGCCCGCGTGGTGAATTGCGTGGAGGGACGGAACGTTCAGGAGGTGATCGGGTTGCGGTTCCCTGAACCCGACCGTCACGGTTTCACCCTGCTGGAGACCGCGATCGCCTTGGTCCTCCTCAACCTGATGGTCGTGGGGATCGTGAAGCTGGTGATGGGCAATGAACGCCAGATCGAAGCTCTGTCGAGCTGGAGCGCCAAGGATCCCAGCTTCTACCTGGTCCCTGAAACCGAGTCGCTCGGTCGGGCGCTTGGCTTGCCCGCGCAGTTATCGGAGAAGCCTCATCCCGTGGGTCCGGGAATTCCCCCTGGGGGAAATTTCGAACTCACGGTCCTGTCTCGGGACCGCAGTCTCGATCCCCCTTCGCAAAGCGCTCTCATTCGCATGAAGGAACGGGTTCCGAACTCGGAGAGCGGAGTCGGCCATGGAGAGAAGGGAAAGAAAGAGAAGGGACACGAGGAAGGTAGGAAGAAAAAAGGAGGGAAGCGCGAATGAAGGCCCTGGCGTGTTCCCGCTCCGGCCATACTCTCGTGGAACTCATGGTGGTGAGCACGATCCTGGCCCTGGTCGCCACTCTCGCCACCAAGGCGTGGAAGCCGCTGGGGCAGCTCATGATCGGCCAGCGAGTTCGGGTGGTGGCCGATGCGGAACTGCGCATGGCGGTTTCCTGGATCCGACAGGACGTCGGTGCAGCGCGGAAATTGAAACCACGGGAGGGGGGAGGGTTGAGGATCGAAGTGGATCCTGCGGCCATTCCCTTGGATCGTCGGGGCACGGCCGGGGGAACCCCAGTGATCGAATACCGCCTGGATCACGATCTGCTCCTGCGCCGGGATCGGATGCATGCGGGGGAGATCGTGGTGGCGCGGGAGTGCAGTCTCTTCGAGGTGCGGAGGCAACCGGACTTCGGAACGAGTCTGCGAATCAGCTGTGGTTCCGGTGAGGACGCTCTCTCCGTCGAATTGATCTGGAGGGGACCGTCGTGAGCATCCCCTCTTCGGTCCACCCGGAGTCGGGTCGGCGTCGCGGCAGCGCACTACTGATGGTGATGCTCTTGAGTACGCTGGCGATGGGGATCTGGGCCGTGGTGTACCGGGCCACGCGCGACGACATCAAGGTCGAACGCTATGAACTGCTCCGGGATTCACGGGATGGAAGCGTCGGGCAGGCGTTGCTGGTGGGCGCGCGGTTGCTGAGTACGGGTTTCCCGCCCTCCTCCGACTACCGCTGCGTGGTGCCAGCCGAGGGGGAGGTCAGGGAGCCCTGCCTCCTCCATTTTGTCCGGTCGGGGGATACCTTCACCTGGATGGTCGAAGCTACCCTTGCATCCCCCGCTGAGCGACGCGCTTATCCGCGCTGCCCTGCGAGCTTCGCGCGGCAGGACTAGGACCACCCCCTGGGCCGGAATCCGGCGCGTTCCTATGCTGAGGCGCCTCCCCAGTGGCCTCCATGGACCGGAAACACAGCGACACCGCCTTCTTCGGGCATCCCCGCGGACTCTCCACCCTCTTCTTCACGGAGATGTGGGAGCGTTTCAGCTACTACGGGATGCGCGGCCTCCTGACCCTCTTCTTGATGGCCGCGGTCGCCGACGGAGGGTATGGAATGAGTGCCAAACGGGCCGGAGCCATTTATGGGCTCTACACGGCCGGTGTCTATCTGCTGGCACTCCCTGGAGGATGGATCGCGGACCGCATCCTGGGTCAGCGTCGTGCGGTCTTCTACGGCGGGGTCGTCATCGCCGCCGGCCACTTCAGTATGGCGATTCCGCTCGTGCCGACCTTTTACATGGGTTTGATCCTGATCGTGCTCGGCACAGGCCTTCTGAAACCGAACGTTTCCACGATCGTCGGCGGCCTCTATCCCGAGGAAGAAGGCGCGCGTCGGGACGCGGGCTTCTCGATCTTCTACATGGGAATCAATCTAGGAGCGCTTTTTGGGCCTCTGATCTGCGGAACTCTCGGCGAGAAGGTCAATTGGCACCTCGGCTTCAGCGCCGCGGGCATCGGCATGGTCCTGGGGCTCATCCAATATCGAATCGGGATGCGCCACATGGGGAGCGCAGGAATGCTGCCGCCGCAGCCCGAAGGGGCGCTCGCCGCGTCCCTTCGCAAACTGGCAGCAGGGATCGCGGTAGTGGTCCTAGGCATTGCAGTTTTGCTGGGTTTGCAGATCAGCGGTCTTTACCAGCTCTCCATCGAGGGAATCGCCGAAGGAACGGGTTATGCCATCAGTAGTCTGGCGGTGCTCTACTTCCTGGGAATCCTGATCTTCGCCAGGCTCAGCTCCCAGGAAAAGGGGCGGGTCTTCTTGATCTTCCTGCTCTTTCTCGGCGCGGCGCTCTTCTGGTCTGGATTCGAGCAGGCCGGTACCACGATGAACCTGTTCGCGAAAGAACACACGCAGCGAACGATTCTCTCCTGGGAAATCCCGGCGAGCTGGTTCCAAAGCGTGAATCCGGTCTTCATCATCGTTCTCGCGCCGATGTTCGGGGCCCTTTGGGTGGCCTTGAAGCGCTTCAACCCTTCTCTGCCGATCAAATTCGCTTTTGGCCTGTTGTTGTTGGGAGCCGGCTTCTTCGTGATGAAATGGGCCGCGGTCCGCGCGGTGGACTCGGGCAACGCCAAGCATTCGGTCTCTGCGGCCTGGTTGATCTCGACCTACTTCTTGCACACCTGTGGGGAGTTGTGCCTCTCTCCCATCGGTCTTTCCAGCGTCACGAAGTTGGCTCCCAAGCGCTTGGTCAGTCAGATGATGGGAACCTGGTTCATGGGCGCCGCGCTCGGAAATCTGTTCGCGGGGCTGATCGCGGGGACCATCGAGGACCGACCCTTGCCCAGCGTTTACGGGACCTTGGCCGTCGGCGCCGGGATCGCCGGCCTCCTCTTCCTGATCTTCGCCCGCCCGATCCGCAAGCTTGCGGGAGGAATCGAATGAATTCCTCCATGGGCCTAGCGCGCCTCGCCGGGTCTTTCGCCGAGCACCTGGAGAAGCGAAGCCACGAAACGGCGGAGGCACTGGTGGCCTTAGGTTTCGACGAATTGGTTCTCCATTCGGGGACTCCGTTTCGGTACTTCGGCGACGACATGGACGCTCCCCATCATCCGAACCCGCACTTCGCGAGTTGGGTACCGCTTGCGGGCCCTCACCATCTACTGCGTTTTCGCCCCGGAGAGAAGCCGCTCTTGGTCCGCGTCGCGCCAGCCGATTACTGGTATGAACAAGAGTCGCTTGGCGATCCCTTCTGGGTTCCGTTCTTCGAGTATCGGGAAGTCCCGGACGAAGAGAGCGCATGGCGAGCGCTCGATTCGGGGCCGCAGAGCGCTTATCTCGGCGACTCCCCACAGCGCGCAGCCGCCTCGGGGATACCCCTTCAGGCCTGTAATCCATCCTCCTTGCTGGCCCGCATGGATTGGGCGCGTAGTTACAAGAGCGACTATGAAGTCATATGCATCGAGGAAGCCACTCGTAGTGCGGCCCGTGGACATCGTGCCGCTCGCACTCGTTTCATGGAAGGGGGGGACGAACTAGCGGTCCACCAGGCTTTCGTGGGCGCGGCGCGTTGTACGGATGCCGAGCAACCCTACGAGAGCATCGTTGCTTTCGACGACAAAGGGTCGATCCTCCACTATCTCGGGAAACGACGTGAGGTGGAAGGCCGGGTTCTGTTGATCGATTCTGGGACGACCTTCCTCGGCTACGCCTCGGATATCACTCGAACCTGGGCGAGGCCGGACTGCGAACCCCTGTTCGCGGAATTGCTCGCGGGAATGGAGGATTTGCAACAGGATCTGTGCGCCGCCGTCTGCCCGGGTCTTCCCTATCCCGAACTCCACCTACGCGCCCACGTTCTGGTCGGCGAGCTTCTCCACCGGCTCGGAATCTTGCGGGTGTCGGGAGAGGATGCGCTGGCCCTGGGTCTGACCGCCCCATTCCTCCCCCACGGTCTCGGTCACTTCCTTGGCGTCCAGGTACACGATGTTGCGGGGCGCCAGGAGAGTCCGGAGGGAGGGGTCGTGGAGCCCCCTCGGGGACATCCCTTTCTGCGCACCACCCGGTGCATCGAGGAAGGACAGGTATTCACGATCGAACCGGGCTGTTACTTCATTCCCATGTTGCTCCAGCCGGTTCGTGAATCCGCGCTGGGCCGTGAAGTGGACTGGACCATGGTCGAGCGGCTTCTCCCTCATGGGGGGATCAGGATCGAGGACGATCTTCTGGTGACCGCGGAAGGCGCGCGGAATCTGACCCGTCCCTTTCTTCCTTGAAGGATACCGTCCGCTCCTCAGACCCGGATTCGTTCGGGGGGGCGAAGGTCGTAAGCGCGCCGGGAGACCCGCAAGCGGCGGCCGCCGTCGCGGCGTTTCCGAAAACCCAACAGGTGAAAGATCTCGATGGTGAACCAGCGCGCGACGCGACGATCCACCCAGAGTGCTTCCGAATCGCGGGAATGTCGCTCGACTCCCGGCAGGAGTTGTACGATTCGATCGCAGCGCATCCGACGGAGGAAGGTCGAGAGTTTGAGCCAGATCGGGCTGATTTCCCGGGCCAGGAAGAAGCCATCGTCGCCCACCCCCTGATAGAGGGGTAGGAGGATCCGGGCGGAGTAGTGGGCGCGGATTTCTCCGTGACGATTGCGGGCCAGTGGTTGTCCGGGGCGAACCCGGTCGAAGTTGTGGAAGCCGGGCAGCATCCGGAAACCGTCACTGGGATGGATGCCGTGCCGGTAGCGGATTTCCAGTACTCGGGGAATGCCCTGGGACGCTTCCCGGAGCAGGGAGCGACCGTGGATGACTCGGGGGTGGGAGCGCGGGATCAGTCCCGCGGAAGCCATTCCGGTCCACAGGGCCGCCTCCAGGCGCTCTTGCGAAGAAGGCAAGGAGTGCTGCCCGCCTTCGAAACCCAGCGTCACGATGCCGTGATTGTTGAGGTATTCGAGGAGAGCGCCGTCGAGTTGCTCCTCGAGGCCGAGGATGACCGGAACCGGGAAGAGGCGGGCGAAGCGACGATTTCGCAAGGTGTCTCCCACGCAGGCGAAGGGAATCCCCTTTGCGGAACTGGTGTGGAGGTCGAGGAAAAAGATTTCGTTTCCCTCCGTCTTGTCGATTTCCGTGCGCAGGGCCCGGAGCAACTCGAGTTGCTCGTGATCCTCTTCCGCATCTCCCGGACCTTCGCTCTCGATTCGATCCAGGACTTCCGGAGTCCAGGCCCGGTTCAAGTCGCGGTGTTGATAGCGGGTATTCCGCGCCAGTGCGGAGATGTTCCCGGTCAATCCGAGAAAACTCCCACGGATGGGAATGGATTCGGACTGGAGCTGCGCGATCACGCTCTGGATGGCGCGTACACCGGCCGGCTCATTGCCGTGAATTCCTCCGATGGTGATCAGGAGGGGGCCCTGAATACCGGAATCATGACGACCCAGCACGCGCGGAATCCCCGCCAAGACCCCGCAAGGGGAGTTCTCCTGCTCGGACACGCGCTAGTCCTCCTGCAAGATTCGTTCGAGCAACCGCCCGGCGATCACCATGAAGTCGTGGTCGGTGACGATGCCCACCAGACGGCGTTCATCGTCCACTACCGGAAGGCAGGAGATCTTGTGTTCCCGCATCAAGTTGAAGGCATCCAGGGTAGGGGTGTCCTCGCGAACGGTAATCGGATCCACCGTCATGATGGCCTTGACCGCGGCTTGACCCGTGGAGCCTTCCCGGCGCCGGGAGAAGAAGCGCATCAGGGAACGATGGGTGACGAGGCCCACCAAATGGTGGCCGGCGTCTTCGACGGGCACATGGCGAATGTGCCGCCAGTCCATCAAATTGGCGGCAAGATCCACCAGCTCGTCTTCGTGAACGGTGAAGATATCCGAGGTCATGAAGGAGCCGACCCGCGCGTAGTCCTCGCGGCGCGGAGTGCCGGAACGACTCAGGGTGGCGAATTCCCACTCGTGAACGGGAATGCCACGTTCTTGGTTGGCGAGGCTCGCCTGGACCAAGGCACTGGAGCGAGCTTCGGGACTGCACGCCTGATCCATTTTGGCGAGTGAGGTGAGCTGCCAGCAAGCGCCGGTCCTTCCGGACTCGACCCGCGCCTGAACGACACCGAGGAAGCGATCGATGTCCGAAGGGAGGATTCCACAGTCACGTAGACCATTGCGGGCCAGGGGAAGGAGGGTGCCAAGAATGAGCTCCGACGCGGGGATGCTGCGTCCATCCAGCCAGGTGAACTGCGCGGAAAGGCCGAGACGGGCGGCCGCGAGCAGGTTGGCCTTGGCTTCATCGAAGGAAAAGAGAAAGCGCGGATCCCAGTATTCGGTGGCCGCTCCCTTGACCATACCGTAACAGAAGGCGGCGATGGCGACTGCGTAGAGAACGGATGGAG
>CAYVRL010000123.1:0-6611 GCA_964454065.1 uncultured Planctomycetales bacterium
CCATCCGTTGCCACAGACCGATCGCGGCGTGGGGGTCGTAGCCGGCGGCGGCGGCGAGGTAGAGGCCCAGTTCGTCGGCTTCGGACTCCTGCTTGCGCGAGAAAGGCAGCAACACGCCGACGGTTCCCCCTGCTCCGAGCAAGCCCATGATCTGCCGCGCCTTGCCGGGATCGGTCTTCTTGGCGCTCAGATAGACGCTGGCTCCGGTCAGTGCGCCATTGAAGATCATCTGCTGGCTCATCCGCTCGGCGCCGTGGTGCGCGATCGCGTGTCCGACTTCGTGGCCGACTACGATCGCCAGGCTCGGCTCGTCCTGGGTGACCGGCAACAGGCCGCTGTAGACCGCCGCCTTGCCGCCGGGCAGGGCCCAGGCGTTGACGGTGTCGGGGGCGTCGAGGAGTTGGATCTCCCAGTCGAACTTGCGCGCCGGATCGGGGTAGAGGCGTTTCGCGGCGTCGGCGATCCGCTTGCCGACCCGTTGGACCATGGCCGCGTCCGGGCCGGTGGTGATCACCGTGGCATTCTTCAGGGCGTCATCGTAGGCGCTGGCTCCGAGTTCCATTTCCTGTTCGGTACTCATGAAGCGAAGCTGGTGTCGACCGGTGCCGGGAACGGTGGAGCAGGCGGCGAGGGCGAGCAGCAGGGACAGGGAGAGGCGGAGGGCGGCTTTCATGTTTCCTGGAAGGTGATTCCTCGGGGGCCTATCGTAGTGTTCTTCACCGAGCCGATGAGCGCCAAGAACCCCACCCTCCTGATCGTCCTCGACGGCTGGGGCAACGCCCCGGCGACCGATTGGAACGCCATCACCCGCGCGCCGGCCCGGCACTTCCTGGACTGGTGGGAGGAGTGGCCGCACGCCTTGCTCTCGGCTTCCGGTCGAGAAGTCGGCTTGCCCCTCGGCCTGATGGGAAACTCCGAGGTCGGGCACACCAACATTGGCGCCGGGCGGGTGGTGTATCAGACCCTCACTCGGATCGATCAGGCCTTGGAAGATGGCTCGTTACGCCTGAATCCGGCGATACGCGGCACCATCGAAGGTGCTCGAACGAGCGGCGGTCGGTTGCACCTGTGGGGCTTGATCGGCCCGGGCGGCGTGCACGCCATCGATCGCCACTACGAGGCCCTGCTCGCCCTCGCCCATGAGCTCGGGTTGCCCGGCGAGCGCCTGTACTTCCACGCCCTCCTGGACGGCCGCGACACCCCGCCCCGCAGCGCCGGAGAGCACCTGGCGAAGCTCGAAGGCATGCTCGCCGAACACGGTGGGCGGATCGCCAGCGTCGCCGGCCGTTACTGGACCATGGATCGGGACGAGCGCTGGGACCGCACTCGGCGCGGCTGGGACTGCATGGTGCACGGCCGCGCCACGTACCGAGCCCGGAGCGCCGCGGAGGCGCTGGCCGCGGCCTACGCCCGCGATGAGAACGACGAATTCGTGGCCCCGACCGTGATCGGGGATCCCGCGCTGTGCCGGATCGAGGATGGCGATGCGGTCTTCTGCTTCAACTTCCGCGCCGACCGTGCCCGACAGCTCAGCGAAGCTTTCCTCGCCGGCCCGGACTTCGACGGCTTCGATCGCGGACGGGTACCGGGGGTCCACTACGCGACCATGACCCGTTACCGGGACGACTTCTCTTGCCCGGTGGCCTTTCCGCCCCAGAAGCTGCGGGCCTTGTTCGGGGAGGTCATCGCGGCCCGTGGTATGACCCAATTCCGGTGCGCCGAGACCGAGAAATATGCGCACGTCACCTTTTTCTTCAACGGCGGTCGGGAACGGGTCTACCCAGGCGAGGATCGCGTCCTGGTTCCTTCACCGAAGGTCGCGACCTACGACTTGCAACCGGAGATGTCCGCTCCCCAAGTGGCGGCCGAGGTCTGCCAACGCCTGGAACGCGGTGAACACGATCTCTACGTGATCAACTTCGCCAATTCCGACATGGTCGGCCACACCGGTGTGGTGTCGGCCGCGGAGGCGGCCGTACGGACGGTGGACGATTGCTTGGCTCGCATCGTCGAACTGGCCCTGGATCATGGCGGTACGATCGCAATCACCGCCGATCATGGCAACGCCGAGCAGATGCGCGACCCCGACACGGGGGAACCCCATACGGCCCACACCCTGAATCCGGTGCCCTTCCTGTTGATCGGAGAGTCCTACCGCGGCGCTCGTCTCCGCGAGATGGGCATTCTCGCCGACATTGCCCCGACCCTCCTGCAGAGTTTCGGCATACCCCAGCCGGAGGTCATGGACGGCCGTTCCCTCCTGTTGACGAGTTGACTTCATGGATCCGAACCGCCTGCTGGTGGGTTTGATCGTGAGCTCGATCGGGTTGGGCTTCTTCGTCTACGGCAAGAAACAGCGGGCGATCGTGCCCCTGATCTGCGGTTTCTGCCTGATGATCCTGCCGTACTTCGTCGCCGACATCCTGTGGATGATGGTCATCGGAGGGGCGCTGGCGTTCTTGCCCTACTTCTTCAGGGTTTGAGCAGTCCTCATGGACCGCTGACTGGCCCTTTGACGGGAAGGCTCGGCCGCTGGGTGTCTCTCGACCATGGTGTGCGTGGGGGGGGCTGGCCTTCGAGGGCGCGTGGGGAGCGAGAATCCGATGGACTCGCCGATTCCGGAGGTGAGGTGATCCGCGGGAGTGGATGGATACCCCGGAGAACAAGGGTAATACCTTGTCGTCGCGCCTTGGCCGATGGCCGGGGCCTCGCGGGGTGGTGGCCCGGGGAGAGGCGGATTCGAGGGTTCCGGCGAAAGTCCTTCGTCTCCCATCCCGAGAGTTGGCGCACTCACTTTGCGTTCGCCCCACCGGAAGGGAGCGGCTAAACGCTCCATTCCAGTTATTTGGTGGACTGGAAGCCTCCGATTTGGTCTCCTAAAGAGCGCAGGTCTGAGGAATACCGAGGTTCACTGGTTCCCTCCTGGTGGCCTGTTCGTTGTCTGTCGATGGACGCCATCCTTCCTCTCGCCGCCTTCGTCGTGGTGACTCTTCCTCGGGTCGGAGTGGATCCTTCATGGTCTGGCTGCAAGTGATTTCTTCCAAGGGTGGAAAGCGGGGACTCTTCGGCACCGCCGGAGTCCTCTTCGGGATGGCTGCGCTCTTCCTTTCGATTGCTCCGGGGTGTGCCTCCGCCGATCCCGTCCTCCAGCAGGAGGTGGCGGATGTAGCCAGTCCGCTCACTCCGTCCGTCAGCGACGACCAAGGAGTTCGCGGTTTGGCCCAGTCGGTGAGTGATCGAGGTCTTCCGCCCGCCGAGAGCTTTGCGATACCCGAGGATGCTGGTCTCGAAACCTACGTTCGACTGGCCTTGGAACGGAATCCCGGGATCCATCGGGTCATCCGCCATCTTCAGGCCCTCGGCTATCGCGTCCCCCAAGTGACTTCCTTGGACGATCCGCGCATGAGCTTCATGCCGCCGTTCGGTAGTCTCGCAGAGACCGCCTCTGGACAGGTTCAAGGCGGTCTTGGCATATCTCAGACCATCCCTTTCCCAGGCAAGCTCGAGGTTCGCGGGAAGGTCGCGGAGCAAGAGGTCCGCATGGCTCTGGACGACCTGGACGAGGTCCGAATCCGGACCGCCGTGGAGGTCATCCAAGCATTCGATCAATACCATCTGGCCGAGGCTTCGATTCAGATCAACCGGCAGAGCGAGGCATTGTTGAGTCGGATTCGTGGAGTGGCCGCCGCCCGATACCGCTCTGGAGTCGCTACCCAGCAGGATGTGCTCCGTGCCGAGGTCGAGCTCTACCAGCTCACGAACGAATTGATCACTTTGCAGCAGGACAAGGCTTCGGCTGCGGCTCGGCTCAATTCTCTGATGAACCGCAAGGTGGACGCGCCCCTGCCAGACCCGGTTCCCTTCGACCTCGCCAAAGTCGGTTGGCTCCTTCCTCAGGCCATGAACAGCGCCGTGGAACACAACCCGCTTCTCGCTAGGCTCCAGAAGCAGGTCCAACGGGATCTGGAACTCATCGAACTGGCGGACCTCGACTACTATCCCGACCTGACCATTGGTTTCTCCTATACCTTCGTCTCTGGCTCTGGACTCAGTCCGGTCGCGAGCGGGAAGGACTCCATTGGAGTCCCTCTCTCCTTCAATCTTCCAGTGTGGCGGCGGCGGCTACGAGCCCAAGTACTGGAGCAGAACTCACGAGCCCTCTCCTCGGTCGAAGCTTACCGAGACCTCCGAAATCAGATCTTCTTCCAGATCCAGGACACCCTCATCCGGATCGACACGCAATACCGCCAGGCGATCTTGCTCCGCGATCTGATCGTTCCTCGTTCCTGGCAGGCGGTGGAGGTCTCCACGGCGGCCTACCAGGCGGGCAACTTGGAATTTACCGCCCTGATCGAAAACTGGCGGCTGTGGTTGGAGCACTCCCTGGGTTACCACAAGGCCCTGACTGGTCTGGAGCAGCGTTTCGCCGATCTCCAGTACTTGATCGGCATCCAGGTACCGAGAACCGGCCCCGACTCCGTCGAACCCTGAGAAAAGCAGAATGCGCAAATTCCTCCTTTACTTGGCGATTCCCCTTGCATTCCTTTTGGGGGCGTGGTCGGCCTACCGCTTCGGCCCGGCGCTTCTGGACCGCTGGGGTGGGAAGGATGCGGGCATGGGAATGGATATGCAGGAACCCGAAACCGAAGCGGGAAAGGAGGTGCTCTACTGGAAATCCTCGATGGTCCCGGGAGAGGTCCACCAGGAAGCCGGCAAGGACTCGATGGGAATGCCCCTGGTTCCGGTTTACAAGGGAGACAACGTCGGCCCTGGGGTCATCCAGATCGATCCTGCTACACAGCAGAATATGGGTGTCCGCATTGGGGAGGTGGAGTCTGGGGCGTTGGTGAAGACGGTGCGGACGGTCGGATTCGTGGATTACGACGAGACCGCTTTGGCCGTGGTCTCGACCAAAATCGGCGGTTGGATCGAGAAGCTCTACGTGGATGAGACCGGTGTCCATGTTCATACCGGGGATCCGTTGTTCGAAATCTACTCTCCTACCCTCTTCTCGGCCCAACAAGAGTATCTCGTCGCCCTGGAGAGCCTCCAGAAGGAAGATGTGTCCATCGTCCCTCGTTCGCGGATGGATTCCGAGGGTCTTCTGAAGGACGCCAGGACACGCTTGGAGTATTTCGACGTACCGGAGGAAACCATCGATGAACTCGAAAGGACCCGCAAGGTGAAGAAACTGATGACACTGCGGGCCCCGTTCTCGGGGATCGTTACCCACAAGAACATCGTGGAGGGGCAGAAGGTCGAGGCCGGAGCGGACTTGTTGCGGATCGCGGACCTCTCGCGGGTCTGGGTGATCGGTCGTGTCTACGAATACGATTTGCCTTATGTGAGTGTCGGGCAAGAGGCCCGCATGACTCTCTCCTATCTGCCGGGGAAGACTTTTCGGGGAAAGGTCACATACCTCTATCCCTACCTCGAAAGGGGGACCCGGGAGGTCTCGGTTCGAATGGAGTTCCCGAATCCCGGCTACGAGCTGAAGCCTGGTATGTACGCCACGATCCAGTTCCGAACCGAGATCGAGCCCAAAGCGACGCTCGTTCAGGACATGGCGATCATCGACACGGGCCAGCGTTCAGTTGCCTTCATCGCCAAGGGCGAGGGACACTTCGAACTTCGCGACGTAGTCACGGGGATTCGTTCGGAAGACAATCGTATTCAGATCCTTTCCGGGCTCGTTCCGGGGGACAGGGTGGTTCTGTCGGGCCAATTCCTCCTGGATTCGGAAAGTCGGTTACGTGAAGCTGCCTTGAAGTTCCTCGAAATCCCTCAAAGTGGAGCGGAGGATGAGCCCACGTCCGAGGCCAAGGGAGAGAGCCAAATGGATGAAACGAAGGCGGCCCCAGAGAAAGCCCCTGAGAAGGCCCCAGATACGTCGAGTTTTTCCAAGCCCATGTACGTTTGCCCCATGCCAGAGCACCAGTCCATCCTCTACGAGGAACCGGGTGATTGCCCCCTGTGCGGAAAGCCCATGGAACTGGTTCCTGTACAGAGACCGGGTGCCACCACGGAGACCGAGGGCGGAGAGCGCAAATGATTCGGCGTATCATCAGTGGTGCGCTCGACAATCCGTTCTTGGTCATCCTTGGCGCTATTTTCATAGCTTTCGCCGGTTTCTTCGCGCTGCGCTCCACGCCGCTCGATGCGATCCCCGATTTGTCCGATGTTCAGGTAATCGTCTTTACGGAATATCCCGGACAAGCGCCGCGGATCGTCGAGGATCAGATCACCTATCCGATCACGACGAAGATGCTGGCGGTTCCATACGCCAAAGTGGTGCGTGGATACAGCTTCTTCAACTATTCTTTCGTTTACATCATTTTCGAGGATGGGACCGACCTGTATTGGGCGCGAAGCCGGGTTCTGGAATACCTGTCTCAGCTCCAAAGCGCCCTTCCGAAGGGGGTGAGTCCCACCCTCGGGCCGGATGCTACTGGAGTCGGGTGGGCCTTTATGTACACGCTCTCGAGCCCGACACTGGATTTGCAGGAGCTGCGTAGCATCCAGGATTGGTATCTGAAATACGAGCTAACCGCAGTGGAAGGTGTTTCGGAAGTCGCCAGTATCGGCGGTTTCGTGAAGCAATACCAAGTCAC
>CAYVRL010000124.1:0-6592 GCA_964454065.1 uncultured Planctomycetales bacterium
CCCCGCCTTGCGAGCCCGCGCGATGTGGTGGATTACCTGCTCCCGGGTGACGGGCGCGAGCTGGTAGCGGGCCCTCCCACCCCCGACCGCGTCCTCCCGAAGTTTCCCGTAGAGCTCCAGCACGGGATAGCCCTTCAGGCCATCCACGAGGTCGTCCTGGAAATTGGTGGCGACGGACAACTGCATGCGCGGGATTCTATGCTCCCGCCCCAGCACGGAGGAGCCGTCCCCAACACCCAATCCCTGTTATGAATGAAGGAGTTCGTGATGCCCATTCGGGAAGGACCTTGTTTTTCAGAGCACCTCCCATGTCAGCCGACGACCTGCATTCGGCCCTGGAGAAGATCGAGGTCCTCCTCGAAGGTCTCGGAATGGGGCGGAAACATGGAAAACGGTGAAATGAACGTTCTTGGGACAGGCCGATCAGGCTGCGGGTACCCCATGCGCAGGCCCAGGAGCTGGCGGTCGACCCTTCACGGCCGCTACCGATCACCAAGTTGCCTCGGCCGTTGCCGCGGCGAAGCTCCGGGACTCGAGGCAATACCACTCGGCATATTGACACATAAATGAGTTGTTTCTAGGATCGAATTATGCCCGTGATAGTCTGGAACTCGTCCTTCAGCGTCGGCGTTGCTCAGATGGATGCGCAGCACATTCGGATCATTGGCTTGATCAACGCTCTTGATGGCGCCCCACAGGCAACCGTCCGTTCCGAAGTTGTTTCAGATATTTTGAATGAGCTCACAAAGTACGCCTCGGAGCATTTTCGCTGCGAGGAAGAGTTACTCGAAAAAAATGGATATCCAGATCTCGAGGAGCACAGAAAGGAGCATCGAGCATATTGGCAAGAGGTCGTTCGTCTATGTCGAGACACGATGGGCCATATGGATACCGTTCCTACTGAACTGATGCTTTTTCTTCGCAAATGGTGGGTTGAACACATCCTCAATTCGGACATGGGGTATCGGGACTTCTTCCGAAGTCGTAGCGTTAGTCGAAGCCTATAAATCTGCGGTCGCGCATGGTCCGTCGGAATCGATGGATTCACGCTAAGGGTAATACATTCGGTGAAACGATTGGGTTAGAAGAACCCGACTGAGAACACTGATTCCTCAATTCGATCGGAGCAGGAGCCGTATCGTAGGAGTGGGCGGAACCCGATCTAGAGCGGGAGCCCGGAGTGATGGTACAGGCCGAAAACGGCCAGGGCGGCGGCGAAACGCGAGTGCGACAGGGCCGAGGGAGCGAGAATGCGGATGCGCTGGCGGTATTCGCCCAGGGCGTCGGCCAGTCGCTGCGCGGCCTCTGCCTCGAGTTGGGTCAACCGCTTGAGGTCGAGCACGAGGTGGTTGCGGGTCCGCTCCAGGGCTTCCCGAACCAGATCCGCGAAGTGGGCCGCATCCTCCGACCCGAGCGCCCCGTTCAGGTGGATCCATACCGTGCGCTCGGGGCGCAATTCCACGGTGACCGGGTGTTCGAGTCGAGTGAGCCGCCGCCAGATCCGCGCCGGATGGGGCGCCTCCTCGGGCAGGCGGTAGACGTGTCGGACCAGCGACGGGTGCTGGAGGAGACCGACGCGGAGGGTGAAGGCGGTCCAGAGGGCCATGCCGAGGGCGGCCAGGGACCGCAAGCGTTCGGAGGCACTCGGCGCTCCGACCGAAGCATGGACCTCCCGTTGCAGATCGCGAATCCGCCTCCGGGCCGCGCGGTTGGGGCCGAGGAGCCGCCCGGGGAGGAATATCGGATAGGCCCTGCGGAGATCCCGGGCATAGCGCTCGGCCTTGCGCTGAAGCGCGGTGTTGGAGGACCCGCGCAAGGTCTTCAAGCCCCGGAGGGAGGTCGCGAGCAGGCGGTAGATCGAGGGCCCCAGGCGCTGGAAGTCCTCCCGGAAGCAGAACCGCTGGAGCGACTGGATCGTCTCCCCCGAGAGCTTGGGGTGGTGCACCATCGCGGCGAAGCCGTCGCACTTCCGGTAGTAGAGCTCCGGGTCGCGGGCGAGATCCTCGTGCAAGAGGCCTTCCCGCACGACTCGGTCGTAAAAGGGAGTACCCAGGAGCGGGGCGTAGATCAGATACTGGCCGAGGTCCGGCTCGAGCCGCATGAGGCCGTCGAACTCTTCGCGGACCACGCTCTCGTCCTGGTAGGGAAGCCCGACGATCATCGAAGCCAGGATCGAGATGCCGTGCTCGTGGAGGTCGTGGAACAGCTCCGCCGGTGGTCTGCCCTCCTGTTTGGCGAAGCCCGATCGCGTGCCCTCGTAACCGATCCACAGACCATCGATCCCCATCTCGACGAGCTCTTCCATGGAGTACTGGCTGAGGGCGCGAATGCTGGCGAAGGCGAAGATCGAAAGGGTCGCTCCCTCCCTCATCACGCAGTCGCGGAACTCCATCGCGCGCCGCTTGTTGAGCAGGAAGTCCTCGTCGAGCACCACGAGGGAGATCTTGGGGTCGATCTCCAGATAGCGCTCGACGACCGCCCAGATGTCCGCGCCGGAGGGGAGGAGCCGGATGTGGCGGCGCTTGAAGAAGTGGGAGGTACAACAGAAGTCGCAGCCGTTCGGGCAGCCCAGCCCCGCGAAGACCATCCCGGTCTTCGAGACGCGGGCCCCGAACACCTTCAAGTGGCTGACCACCAAGGGGTGGCGGTAGGGGCGCTCGATCTCGGGTTCGCCGAGCAGCCGGCGCATGAAGGCCACCCCCTCCTCGCGGCAGACGTGATCGGACAGGGGCGCGAGGATCTGGTCGGGGAGGACGGTGCCGTAACCCCCGAGAACGATCTCGGCCCCGGGGGCATGCTCCCGGACCAGCTCGACGACCTCCTTCAAGCGGTGGAAAACGGCCAGCAGGAACGAGACGGCGACATAGTCCCAGCCCTTCTTCAGCTCGCGAATCAGTTCCTTCCTCGAGGGGTACTGGAGTACCACGCACGGGGCTTCGAGGTTCTCCGCGATGTACTCGAGGGAGAAGTGCAAGTGCAAGGAGCGCGGGCTGAAGAGCCCCTGGGTGCGCGTGACCTGGCTGTGCAGGAGCTCGTATCCGACGCTGGGCGCATCACCCTGTTTGGGGCCCAGGGGCCGGAACACACTCGTGAGGAGGACTTTCTTCATGCATGACTCGGAGTCGATCGGCCCTGAGGAACCACCGAGGGTACTCCTCCCCCGCCCTCCGGGGGCTCCTTTTCGAGCGTCCTCCGCGGTGGCGCCGGCTTCCGCCTGCCATCCTCACCCTCGACCACGGCCCCACGACGAACGGGAATTGCTCCATTCCGGCTGGGATCCCGAACTCATTGCAAGTCAGGTGGAGTCCCGGCAAAGGACGGAATCATGCGGGTCTTCGCAGGAAGCCCGGCCCCTCTCTCCTCAATACGGATGTGCTGGTCCTTCTAACTAACGACCAAGCTGTGCAGCGCAAACGGAGTGCAGCGATATTTGCGTCCGAACGAGCGCCTTGTTAGAAGCCAATATCTTGCTCCTTCTTCTTGGCGAGAAGCTAATTACGATGCTCCTCCCACTCCTTTCTTTCTCGTTCCCTGTCATCGTTGTTGTACACGTCTGCCTTGAGCCGCTTAAATCCCGTGGCTAGGTGGTGAAAATCCTTTTGGATCTTTTCCAAGTGCTGTGCAATTGCATACAAATGCGGTTTTCCAATCTGTGTACGGCCTTTAAATTCAGAGAAATCAATCCTGAAATTTTCTTGATACGCCTTCCCTGTTGCGCTTCGATAACGAACCTCGAAAATCAGAACTGACTCGATCTTTTGGTCGAATTTTTCGGTCATCTGGGAAAAACCAGATATCAGTTCTTGGCCTGGACCGAGATAGGTGAGTCCTGTTCTTAAGAAGTTAGCCTTCGTGAAGTCGGCGATCAACGCTTGGGCTCCCTCGCCTCCTTTTTCAGCAGTGATGGTAAAGGAGATATCGTACGCTGGACCTAGACCGATATTTCGCACATATACATGAATGAGGCTGATCCATTCTTCCCGTGGCTTGATTACCACCTCGACCTTAGGTTCTGTCTGGGCTTGCCTCATTCTTCGAGTTTCCGCAACGAGAATCGCGGTGAGCACTGCATAAACGACCGTTGCAATAGTTACAACAGTCGTGAAAATGACCGTAAGCGTTCCAGAGTTTTGACTGAGGAATTCGAACATTATTAAGCGTTCTCTTGGCTCCTAACGTCTGGCATCACCTGCGGACGCCGCAGGCGGCCGTCTGGTGCATGCCGTTGTTGGGCGCCCTCCCACACCGATGCCTTTTCGACGCGAGTCAGGGCTCCATTCCTCCAGCCTCGGCACGCTTTTCCAGATCTCCGAGGACGTCTTCGATCTGCTCCAGTGCCGAGCGCAGGTCATCGGCGATCTCTTGGGCGAGGATGTGCGGATCGGGGAGGTTGGCGGAGTCTTCCAGGCTCTCGTCGCGGAGCCAGAAGAGGTCGAGGCTGACCTTCTCGCGGGCGAGGATCTCGTCGTAGGTGTAGGGCCGCCAGCGGCCCTCGGGGGTCTCCTCGGACCACGTCGCTTCACGGTCGTGGCGGTCGCCGGGGCGGTAGCACGCGACGAACTCGTCGAGGTCGGCGCGGGCCATGCGCTTGGTCTTGAGCGTGAAGTGCTTGTTCGTGCGCAGGTCGTAGACCCAGAGGGTCCTGGTCCAGGGATCCTTCGCGCCGGGCTTGCGGTCGAAGAAGAGGACGTTGGCCTTCACGCCCTGGGCGTAGAAGATGCCGGTGGGCAGGCGCAGGAGGGTGTGGACCTCGCACTCCTGGAGGAGGTTCTTGCGAACGGTTTCTCCAGCTCCCCCCTCGAAGAGGACATTGTCGGGGACGACGACCGCGGCGCGGCCGTGGATCTTGAGGAGCGACTTGACGTGCTGGACGAAGTTGAGCTGCTTGTTCGAGGTCGTCGTCCAGAAGTCGGGGCGGTTGTAAGTCAACGACTGGCGGTCGGTCTCGCCCTCCTCGTTGACGACCGTGATCGAGGACTTCTTGCCGAAGGGGGGATTGGTGATGACCACGTCGGCGTGGACGCTCGGCTCGTCGCGCAGGGCGTCGTCCGTCTTGATCGGCGGCGCGTGATCCGACTGGCCGTTGGGACCGATGCCGTGGAGGTAGAGGTTCATCCCGCACAGGCGGGCGACGTTGGGGACCAGTTCGACGCCGTGGAGGGCCTCGAAGCGCAGGTGCTTCTTCTGGTCGCGGTCCAGCTCGTAGTGGTTCTTGAGGAACTCGTGGGCGGCCAGGAGGAAGCCGCCCGTGCCGCAGGCGGGGTCCATGACGATCTCCCCCGGCTGGGGACGAACGCAGTCCACGATCGCCTGGATCAGCGGGCGGGGCGTGAAGTACTGCCCGGCCCCGCCCTTCACGTCCTGGGCGTTCTTCTCCAGGAGCCCCTCGTAGGCGTCCCCCTTCACGTCGGCGGACATCGCCGACCAGTTCTCCTTGCCGATCAGCTCGACGATGAGCTGACGGAGCTTGGCGGGGTCCTGGATCTTGTTCTGGGCCTTCTCGAAGATCAGCCCGAGCATCCCGCCCTGCTTGCCCAACTCGCGCAGCGTGTCGCGGTAGTGCTGCTCCAGCTCGACGCCTTCCATCTGGGGAGCGGCGAGGTCGGACCAGCGGTAGCCCTCGGGGATCGGCTGATCCTCGTCGGTGAGCTGCGCGCGCTCGTCCGCCATCTTGAGGAAGAGCAGGAAGGTGAGCTGCTCCAGGTAGTCCTGGTACGAGAGCCCGTCGTCACGGAGGACGTTGCAGTAGGACCAGAGCTTCTGGACGATTCGGTTGGCGGCGTCGCTCATGCTTTCGGGGACCTCGCTTTGCGGCGTGTTCGGGTCTTGTGCTTCTTGGCGGCGGCTTCGCGCTCGGCCTTGATGCGCTCCAGCAGGACGGACGCCGGTTCGTCGGTGGGGTCCTGGTCGACGAGCTTCCCCTCGAAGGCCCACTTGAGGATGGACTGACGGAGACGTGTACTGCGCTTGACGTTTAGGGCGACTTCTGACTCTAGCTCGTCTATCACAGAGAGGGTCTTCTCGACTTCGGTGACAATTCGCATCTGCTCAGCCTCGGGCGGCACCGGGATGGGTAGGGCTGCGGCGGACTTCGTGTTGAAGTGGATGAGCGCGACTCCCACTTGCTGACTTCGCACAGTCGCTTGTGCGAGTGAGTTCATGTAGTACGCACCGAATCGTGGTCGGACGCCGGTAGGCCGCTTCACGATCACTAGGTCGCTACAGTTCGCCTCGGGGACGGTCTCTGGCACGACACACGAAGTCCCAACCGCTCCTGATCGGACTATGAGCAAGTCCCCCGGAGCGAGCGAGGATTTGGATAGCCGCTCGTGAAACTCACGGGACACGTATTTCAGTCCATCCGGTTCGTACCTGTTCGCTCGGACGTTTCCGCCTCGCAGGAACGGCACGCCTTCCGTAAGGTACTGGTCCTTCATCTTGCCGACATGCCCAACCGTTACTCGCTCAGAAACATGGTCCCAAGTTGACCAGGACCATCCTTCGGGCAGCTCCGGCAAGTCCCTCGTGTCTGGCGCAACCGGCTCCTTGTACTTCGCCTTCCACTTGTCGTTCTTGGGGGGCTTGCCCTTGG
>CAYVRL010000125.1:0-6586 GCA_964454065.1 uncultured Planctomycetales bacterium
GAGCTGAAATGCGAATACTGGGGATAGAAGACCAGGCCTCCGACCGCGCGCACGAGTACGTGGAGGATGTTGCCTTCCTGTTCGCCGTAGCCTTCGGGCAGCCCCTTGCGGAAGTCGTTCTCCGCCAGGCAGGCGGCCGCCGCGCCACTCAGGAAGAGATCCGGCTGATCCAGGCAGACGAAGAGTTTGGGCAGGAGATCGTCCTCGACCAGGAAGGTGCCGACCCGCTTCTGCTGGATCAGCAAGGCCTGATAGAGATAGGCGAGTTCCAATCCCGGATCGGTCGTCAGGATCTCGTCGTGGATGGCTCGGATCTCCTCCGGTCCGGCCTCGCCGACCAGGTCCATCAAGGCGCGGAAGGCGACTTCCCCCGAAGCGTCGTGCAGAGCGGCCCGCAGGGCTTGTCGGATCTCCGGTCGCTTCGCGAACGAGGCCAACAAGCGAGCGGCGCGCAGACGCACGTCCGGATCGCGGCCATAGGCGAGTAGTTGCAGATAGCGGGGGAGGTAGTCCTCCTGAGGATGCCGCGCCAGACGCGCCTCCGCCGCGGCCCGTACCCCATGCTTGGGATGGTCGAGCAGCCGCACCGCCCGCCCGGGAAGCTTGCCCCCGTTCAGGCGCAAGGCCGTCTCCAGACATTGTCCGGCCACGGGAACCGAGGCGACCGCGGCTGCGGTGTCCACCAAGGCATCGACGTCCTCGGGTTCGCCGACGAACTCCAGCGCCGCCGCGCCGAGTTGCACCGAATGGACCTGGAAGGAGGTCAAGGCTTCGAGGGAGACCTTGCGAGGTTCGTCCAGACCGAAGGATCGGAGTCGATTCAGGTACTCGTGCAGATTCTGACCGTCGTGGACCGGTTCGGCCTCCCAGGCTCGGAAGACCTCCACCACGCGACCGCTCCGGCCCGCCCAGAAATCTTCCTGGGCCTTCGCTTGGGTGCTGGCCGAGGCCGACTCGGCCTGGTCCACCCCCTTCTTGCCGCTCCCCTCCCGGTCGAGCTGCTCGGAACCGCGCTCCGGGTCCTGGGGCTTCGGGTAGTCGATCTGGGCCGCGGCTGGGAGAGCGAAGGCGGTCAGCAGAAGGACTGCAAGGGGGGGAAGGGCGGGGAGCGTCAAATGTTCAGGGGGACGGGGACGCACGAACGCGCGGATTCTATCCGGGTCGGGAAGGCCCGGGGCGAACGCCGGATAGGCTCTAGTCGTCCGCTCCCAGCCAGGTACGGACTTTCGGATTCCGCAGGGAATCCAGCAGATCCTCGTCCCGTAGCGGATCGAAGGCCTGGAAGCCCTCCCGGCCGTGTTGTCGCACCCCCCCCAGGCTTCCGGGGCCCCGTAGGGCCAGATCCCGCTCGGCGATCCGGAAACCGTCGGAGTACTCCTCCAGGGCACGCAGCCGCTCCCGGGCCACGGGATCGGCGAAGAGCAGGAAATCCGCTTCCGGGGCGCCGGGACCGCGAGCGAGCCGCCCACGGAGTTGATGCAAGCTGGCGAGTCCCAAGCGCTCCGCTCCGAGTACCGCCATCCACGGCACCGCAGGGACGTCCAGACCCAGTTCCACCACCGTGGTGCCGAGCAAGGCGAGGCAGTCCCCGGCCCGGAACCGGGCGACCCGGGCCTCCACTTCGGCTCCAGGCAGACGGCCGTGGACCAGGGCCACCGGAAGGCCTCGCCACGGCCCCGCGCCGAGCCTCGCCGCCTCGGCCAGCAACCCCCGTCGTCCATCGATGCGGGGAAGGACCAGGAAACCCTTCTCTCCCGCCTCCATTCGCTCCCGCAGTCGCTGCGCCTCGGAGGACCAGTCCTCGGGGGACAGGACTCGGGTTCGCACCCGCCCCCCCCCGCCAGGGCGCTGGCGCAACACGCAGGCGTCCAGGGCCCCGTAGCGGGTCCAGGCCAAGGTGCGGGGGATCGGAGTGGCGGTCATGGTGAGGACGTGCGGATTCCGGCCCTTCGCCAGCAGTCGGCCCTTCTGGCGGACTCCAAAGCGATGCTGTTCGTCGAAGACCACCAGCCCGAGGCGGCGGAAGCGCACCGTCGGCCCCAGCAAGGCGTGAGTGCCGATCGCGATCGAGGCCTCTCCCGCAGCCAGGGCCTTCAGAGCGGCGCGACGTCGAACCGTCGTGTCGTCACCCAGGAGACCGACCACCTCGACCCGGGAACCACGCAGCCAGTCGCGAAAGGTCGCGAGATGTTGGCGGGCGAGGATCTCGGTGGGAGCGAGCAGCGCGCTCTGGGCCCCCTCGGCAACCAAGGCCAGGGCGAGCGCGAAGGCGAGCGCGGTCTTGCCGCTTCCCACTTCCCCGTGCAGCAGTCTGCGCAACGGTCGACCGCTCCCCAGATCCTCGCGCAGCGCCGCCAGCACCCGTCGTTGATCCTCGGTCCAGGGGAAGGGAATCCGCGCCTCGATCCGCTTCCAGAGAGCCCCTTCCCGGATCCGGCCCACCACGACCGCGGCCCGCGCGGGACGAGCACGGCACCGGCTCCGTTCCCGCAGCAAGACCTCCTCCCAAGCCAAGCGGCGTCGCCCGGCCTCTCCATCCTCGGGCCGATCCGGAAAGTGCAGGAGGCGAAGAGCACGGCCCAGGTCCGGGACTCCGGCCACGGCCAGGATCTCCGGGGGCAGCGGATCCTCGAGCGGCGGGGCGGTCCTCCAGGCCGCCCGAAGGAGTTTGGGGATCAAGGAAGAAGGGATCCCCTCGACCTCGGGGTAGAGGGCCCGCGGGGTCGAGGAGGTGGCTTCCTCCGCGCCCAGGATCCGCGGCCCATAGAGACGCAGACCGCGACGGCGAGAGACCTTGCCCTCCAGGAAGAGTTCCTTCCCGGTCGGGAATGCATCGCGCAACCAGGGTCGGCCCGAGAACCAGGCCTCTCCCCGGCCACTCGCGTCCTCGATTCCGACCCGCAGGGCCCCGCGCCGACCGAACCAGCAGGGACTCGCGGAACACACGCGTACCCGAACCCGCGCTCGCTCCCCCTCGCGCAGTTCCGCGAGCGGGGCGAGTCGACCCGGGTCGCGGTAGGCGCGGGGCAGCAGGCGAAGCAGGTCCTCGATGGTGTGCAAACCCAAGCCCTCGGCCAGACGCGCCGCGCGCCGTGCTCCGATCCCCGGCAGGACGGTCAAGGGCTGCTCCAGGAAGGCGTACAATTCGCCCCCATCATGGCATCCCCCCGTAAGAAGAAGGCTCCCGCGAAGAAGGCCGCTCCCAAGCCTCCGCGCGGATACGAGCGACAGTCCTTCCTGATCCACGGGCGCCAGAAGACCGCCCACTGGGACTATTCCCACCACGTCGTTCCGCCGCTCTCGAGTTCCAGCACCTTTCGACTCGACAGCAATCGACGCGGGGAGTCCGGTTTCTGCGGTTTCTCGGATCCGGAGCTGACCACCTACGACAAACCGCACATCTTCATCTACGAGCGCCTCGACGAACCGGTGCGGGCGATGCTCGAGGAACGCCTCGCCGCCGCCGAATCCGGTGAAATGGGGATTTGTTTCGCCAGTGGCATGGCGGCGATCTCGAGCGCCATCGTCCACCGGCTCCGAGCCGGGGACGAGGTCATCGCCCATCCCACGCTCTACGGTTGCACCTACTCCCTGCTCACCAACTGGCTGCCTCGGCTCGGGATTCGCGTGCGCTACCAGGATCTGGCCAACGGCCTGGGCAAGCTGCGGATCGGGAAGCGGACGCGGGTGATCTATTGCGAATCCCCCGCCAATCCCACGCTCCAGGTGATCGACTTGCAGGCGATCGCGGAAAAGGTACGAAAGGCCAACCAGGGGCGCTCGGAGGCGGATCAATGTCGCTTCGTGGTGGACAACACCTTCGCGACCCCGGCCTGCCAGCGGCCACTGGAACTGGGGGCCGACGTGGTCTGCGGCTCCTTGACCAAGGGCATCAATGGTTTCGGGACCGACATGGGCGGATACGTCGTCGGTGGGCTGCGCGACGAATCCTCCCTGTTGATGTACCGCAAGGACTTCGGCCATCCGCTCTCCCCCACGCCGGCCTGGCGGATCCTCAACTACGGTCTCCCCACCCTGACCCTGCGGACCCGTCGCCAGGAAGAATCCGCCCTGGAGATCGCCTCCTGGCTGGCCGAGCATCCGAAGGTGGCGCGCGTGCAGTACCCGGGGCTGGCATCCTCTCCCGGCTACGAGATCGCCCGCCGTCAAATGCGCAGTTTCGAGAACGAATTCGCTCCCGGCAGCCTGCTCTACTTCGAGGTCGCCGCCGCCAGTCCGAAACAAGCCGCGGCGCGCGCCGATCGGCTGGTGGACGACATCGCCAAGCGCGCCTACGTGATCACCCTGGCGGTCTCGCTGGGCCAGATCCGCACCTTGATCGAGCGGCCCGGCGGGATGACCCACAGCGCCCTTCCCAAGGAAGTCGCCGCCACCTGCGGCATCGGCGCGGGAGGAGTCCGTCTCGCTCTCGGAATCGAGGATCCCGCGGATGTCCGTCGCGACCTCGAACGAGCCCTGAATCAACTCTAGTGCGGGACACCCGGACCGCCCTCGGGGTCGGCCTGTTGCTCGCGCTGCTCTGTCTCGCGAGCTGGCTCCCGGGGCTGGGTCGCCAGGAATTCGTCGGCACCGAGGACTTCCGCGCCCGCATCGCGGTGGACACCGCCGCGGCCGCGAGCTGGCCGGTCCCCCGCTACTACGGGCGACCGATCCTCACCAAGCCCCCGCTCGACCTCCGTTTGCAGGCGTGGTCGCTGGCCGGGCACGGAGCGGACGACCCCGGGGCCGCCCGACGACTCAGCCTCGCCGCGCTCGCGGTCACCTGCCTGCTCCTGGGGTACGTCGGCACCCGCGTCGGCGGGCCCCGTGCCGGTCTGCTGGCGGGTTGTGGCTATCTCCTGGCCACGAACACCCTGAAGAACGGCGCCAACGCGGAGATCGACCCCCTCTTCGCCCTCTTCGTGGTCGCCGGAGTCCTGGCCTGGTGGCGGGCTTGCGATCCGCGGGGGTCGAAGCGTTTCCAGCTCCTGGCCGCGGGGCTCGTCGGCGCCGCCGGGGGACTGGCGGGCGCGACAAAGGGTTGGGCCGTCCTCCCCTTCCTGATCGCTGCGGGAATCGCGGTCCGCTTCGCCGGGCGCAAACCCCGGCTGGGTGTCGTGGCCCTCGCCATCCTCGGCACCTCGCTCGGTTCCCTGTGGTGGCCGCTGGAACTCCACGGCCTGGCGACCGGGGAATTGAGCGGGGCGGTCCGGGAGGGTTCCGACCTGTTCACCGCTTGGAATGCGGAAAGGATCGTCGCGACCTTCCGTTTTCCCCTCGCCCTCCTGGCCGCGGCCTTCCCCTTCTCACTCGCCGCCCTCTACCGGCTCCGGGATGGAGCCCGCCACCCCCTGGACCGTTATCTGGTCGCCTTCTGCGGTTTCGCGTTGCTCCTGTTGGCCATGGCGGCCAACAAGGCCACTCGCTACCTCCTGCCCTGCATGCCCCTCCTGGTGCTGGCCGGTGTCCTACGCCTGGAACTCCACGCCCGGAGCCACACCTTCGTCCGCGGGGTGGCATGGTTCTTCCTGCTCGGCTCGGGACTCGCGGCGCTCTCCCTGCGCCATCAGCTCACCTTACCGGGCATGGTCACCCTGCTGGGACTGGGAGTCGCCGCGGGACTCGCGGCGGGCTGGTCCGAGCGCCGCCCCGCACTGGCCCTGATGTTCCTTCTACTTCCCGCCCGCGCCCTGATTCCGGAGGTCTACGTACCCATCTGGGAACCCTCTCATTCGGTCGCCTCCGCCGTCAACGATCTGCTGAACTGGGGCCAGGGTGTGCGAAAACTCGCGGTCTTCCGCCTGGAGACCCCGCGACTCACCGACCCCCTGCCCGCAGAAAAGAGTTTCTACTGGCACTTGCGAGACTTACACAACGCCATCGAGGGGGATCCCGGGATCGACGCGATCCTCCTCGATGCCCCGCGCCCCGAGTTCCGTGCGCGAGGTTTCGAACGGGTCGGCACCCTTCACTACGACGGCCGCCCCCTGCCCTTCCTGCGCCGCGTCTCCCGCCCAGCTCCGCCCTCCGGCACGGAACTTGCTCCTGCCGGAGGGTGATGATCCTCCTCCTTCCCTTCCTCCTTTCGGCACTCGCAGCTCCCCAGGGCTACAACCTCCACCCCGGCGACGTCGTGATCGGGGACACCGCCGCCAACTTCTGGGGAGCACCGGGCACCGTACGCATTCTGCACCCGGATGGGAGTCGGCTGGACCTCCCCGTTCCCACGAGTACGGGCATGCCCGCGGGAGTGTACGTGGATCGGGATGGCAGCATCCTGGTTTCCCTCTACCGCTCCCAGGACGCCCCGGACAACGGAGCCTGGCGGATCGACCGGGTCTCCGGGATCTGGGAAAAACTCAACTCGGCCCCCGGGACGCCCATCGAAGACAACTTCGGGCTGTGTCGGGATGCGGACGGCTACGTGGTGATCGCCGACGGCTTCGCCGGCTTGGCGCGAATCGACGACGGTGGGGGCGTGGACTGGTTCTCGCCACCGAGTCAGGGTTTCGATCCCTCCATCGGCATCGCCCTGGATTACGATGGTGATTTCCTGGTCAGCGAAGCCCCGAACTACTCCTTCGGG
>CAYVRL010000126.1:0-6537 GCA_964454065.1 uncultured Planctomycetales bacterium
CCGAAGTTCCTGCAAGCTCCGGGTGGCGGCTCGAGAAGGGGAAAGGCGGCCGCCGCCGCTGCGCCAGGACAGCAATCGAGCCGCCCACTCGGCGAAGGAAGACCGCGGCCAATCCGCGCTGGGTGCATCCCAACTCTCCAAATGGGCATGGAGCAGGAACGGAGAGGGAGCCCAGAGTTCTCCCGGGAAACGCCGCCAGCCCGGCGCAGCGGGGGAAACCGGCCCCAGTCGCCGGATTCTGCCCCCGCGAACCTCCACCCCGAAATGGCGAAGCAAGCGACCCGAATCAGCGAGGAGCGCGTCCGGGAGCAGCCGCAGGAGCACGGGGGGAGGGCTACTCGCCGAGCCAGTCGAGTTGCAGCCTCTCGACTCGGAAGAAGTTGGTCGCGGGTCCGCCTCCGATCAGGGCGTCGATCTGATCCTGATCGAATACGATCAGGAAACGCACCATCCGGGTCATGTGGGAACGCAGTTCGGGAAGACCGTCCAGGACCCCATTCAAACCAGGGATGATCCAATCGCTCAGTGTGGCCGGATCGGGCTCCGTAGCCCCCGGGGGACCCCAGCCGGTTTGGAAGGCGATCCAGATCGGGGTCAGCCCCGGTTGGGTGAAGGTGGTGCCGGAACCATAGTGGAGGACGGTCTGGTTGCCCGAGGCCTCGTACCGAGCGTCGAGCTGATAGCCCTGGAAGTCGAGCAGTAAGGTCCCGGAATCGGGGATGAACCAGTTGCTGCGCACGCCGCTGGCGTTCCCGTTGATGGGCCCGAAGTCCCCGACCGATCCGCTGAGCATGGTGTGCAGCGGCGCGACGTTGGCGACTCCGGGTTGACCGATCGGGGAGAGTTCCACCGCGATGTCCGGTGAGACCATGGCCTGGAGCTGGATCAAGGGTTCGGTCCCGGTATCGGTCTCGACCCGGAGCAAACCCGACCCTCCCGCACCACCGGAGTTGCCAGCGGAACCCCATCCGCCGCGCCCCCCGTCGAGTTGGATGGCATCCGCGGAGACGATCATGCCTCCACTGGCCTGGAGCAGGATCGCGCCACCGGCCCCGCCGCCACCACCCGCGTCCCCCGGAATCCCGGTGAGGATGGCTGCGGCATCGGGGTAGGGAATCGAGGTCATGAATTCGCTGTCCCCGCCGTTCCCGCCCCGGGCGAGGATCTGTCCACTCAAGGAGAAACGCCCGCCGACATGGAGCTGGAGGGCACCACCGCCGGCACCACCGCCCGCCCCGGAACAGGTCCGGTAGGTATCGATCGCTCCGCTGGTGTTGTTGGGGTCGTCGGACCAGGAGCCATGTTGACTCATCCCCGCGCCCCCGCCTCCGCCCCCGCCAACGAGCAAGCCGAGGGAGGGGTCGAGGGTTTCGATCCCCGCGGGGAGGGCATAGCTTCCGCCTCCCCCGTCGGGGATGGCGCCTCCGGCGTTTTGATCCCAGGCGAGAACGTCATTGAACTCCCAGATGGAGGAAGCAGGATCCACCACCGGGGTCGCCAAGGGATCCCCGAGGGGATCGGTGGACGTGGGATCGAAGGCGAGTCCGGGTTCGCCGTTGGTCCAGAAGCCGCCTCCGCCTCCGCCGCGGGAGCGGTGGATCGCGTGGTGGGACCAGCTCGAGGAAAGGGAGTCGAAGTGGGAGGCGATGGGGAAGAACGTCGTGAAACCGGCATCGGGAACCTGGTCGCTGGTCGCGGGCCAGGCCCAGGAACCCATGCCCGCGCCGTTCGCCAAGTCCGTGGCGAGGGCGGTGGGATTGAGTTCCGGATTCCCCGTACTCGCGACCCCCCCGACTCCGTCCCCGTCGGAGCCATGGACGGTGGTCCAGCGAATGCGATCGGTGTAGCGGAGAGGATCCGGGTTACCCGAGACGAAGTCGTTGGGATTGGTCTCGTCGTAGTAGTCCGGATCCTGGGGAGTTCCCACCCCATCCAGTAAGTACCAGGACATCCCTCCCTTGCCGCCGCTGCCTCCAAGCAAGGTGCCGATTCCCGGGTCGCCGCCACCCGCTTCGAAGTCGAAGATCCCACCCGTGGATTCTCCAGGGATCAACTCGGAGGAACGGGGAAAGAACTTCCCGAAATTGGTGGGAGCGGACTCCCCGCTGAGATCCAGCTTGCCCTCCACCACCATCTCCCCACGACAGTAGAGCCGCAGCGGATGGGTCCCGGTGGCGGAGACCGTCACCCCGGCGGGAATGTGGATCTCCTCGAACATGAAGACCCCATCGGTGATGGTCTGGGTCTGTCCCGTGATCGTGGACATCACCATCGAATCGGTATCGAAAACGAAGTCGCTGGTGGGAGCGAAAACTCCGAGGACACCGCTCCCACCCCCCTGATGGACTCGAGCGACCGGATCGAAACCACTGTCCACCACACCCACGGGATTGGCCCAGAGGCCGTCGGTGCTGCCGGCGGGATCCAACTGCGCGACATCGTCGAACTCCTCGGCGAAACTGCCCGGGGCGGAGGGCACGTCGATCAGGGGGATGAACATGGAGCCCGGATTGCCCAAGGGCTGCCCCGCCAGATCGGAGATCTGGGAGGAGAAATCGACCCGGAGTCGACGCTGGCCGCCCTTGCCCCCCGGATAGGGACCGAGGGGGTGAAAGACCAGGGTGGTGAGGAGAGCGTTCTGGTCGAAACCGATCTCGAAGCTCCCGGGGACCGGAATCTCCACCGGGCTGGCCAGGGTCTGGTCCTCGACCACGACGTTGATGGAGGGGCTTCCCAGAGTAACCGGGTCGATGAGCTGGGCCTTCTGCATCAGGTCGTTGAAGACCATCGTCAGAGGAAACTCCCGCGTCGTGGGAGGGGCTCCCTCGTTCGGAGTGAGGGCAACCGTCGGTGAACCAGGGACCAGATCGATGATCCCGTTGGTACTGACCGCACAGGTCAGAGGGGTCGTGTTGGGCCTCCCGATGATCGAACGGATCACGTTGGACTCCGGATCCGCGAAGAGCTGGAACTCGTAGATCGCTCCTTCCTGGAAACCGAAGATCACTCCAGCCTCGGTCTCGATCAGGGAAGGCCGGAAGGTCACCCGGTTGTCCTGGACCAGGAATTGTCCGGCGGGGGAACTGCCATCCAGGCGATTCACCACCGAAAAGGTGGTGAAGCTGACCGAAGCGGGCGCCACCAGGTCATTGAAGGTCAAGACCACGTCCTGATTGGTGGCAATGGAGTTGACCGCACAAGTCCCCCCTTGCATGCCCAAGGAGGTCAAGGAGACCTGGAATACCGGTGCACGGCTCTCGCCACTCTTGGTACCAGAACCGCAGGCGCCCAGAAGGAGCGCACAGACGGCGAGAGACGGGCCTAGAATGCGTTGCGTCATGGGGCCGGGGAACGGGAGCGAGGGCGCGGACGCCGGAGCGAAGTCTAACAAATCTAGCTCCCTCCACGTTTCGGTAACGTCGTCCTGGTCTACGCCTACCGATGCTCCCTAGCCGCATGCCTCCCGCCACCATTCCCACCGCCCTGTTGCTGCTCGGCGCCTTGCTCCCGCTCCTCGGCGATCGTACCCCGAGGCACCGTGCCCCCTCGCCCGAAGCCTCCGTTTCCACCCCCGCCGCGATGGCCCTCGCCGCCCGAGCGGCCGGCCCCGAGGCGAGCCCCGAAGCCACCTACGAAGCGGCACGGGCCCTGGGATCGTCCTTGCGCGGCACGATGCCCGCCCCCCAGCGACGCCGCTTGCGACTCCGCCTGCAAGCCCTCTTGCAGGGCCTCGCCCGTCGCCCAGACGCCGCCGAGCTCCCGTGGCTCTCCTGGCTGAGGGTGGAACGGCGCCATCTCCCCGAGTTCAGTGCCGATCTCCTGCTCGCCTCTCGGGTCGCCCTCGGCCCCGCCTCCGTCCCACTCGCCGAAATGGTCGATCTGGTCGACACTCCGGTGGAACTGCGCTTGAACGCCTTCGCTCTCCTTTGGGATTACGATCCCACCGAAGCCGACTCGCGAATCCGCAAGGCGGTCACGCGGGACATCTCCTGGCGACAAACCGAGAAGGAACAGCGCCTCGCCGATGGAATCGTGACTCGAGTCCTGCAACCCCGGGTCGACCCGACCTCCACTCATCTCCTGGAGGATCTCGCGGCTCGTCCTTCCTTCCTGGAACACGCACGGCGACTGGCGATTCGAGCCTTGGTCCAGCGCCATGCCACCGAAGCGGCCGCGGGCCTGGATGCGATCTTCGCGACCGAGGCCAACAACGTTCTCCTGCGCAAGGAAGCCCTGCTGGGCCTCTTGGCCTTGCGCCCCTCCCGTGGCTTGGAGAGCATCGGTCGCTCCCACCCCGACTCCCGGGTCGAACCGGTCCTGTTCCATTTCCTGAACGAGCTGCGGAAGGAGCACGGGCTCCCCCTCCTCGCCCCCTCCCGATGAACTCCGCCACCCCCGCCTTCTTCGACAGTCATTGCCATCTCCAATGGGAAGAGGACGGGCACTCGGTGGACCAGCAGATCCAGCGTGCACGACGGGCGGGAGTCCGGGACCTGCTCTGCGTGGCCGTGGATCTGCCGAGCGCCCTCCGCGCCCGGGAGATCGCTTCCGGTCATGAGGGAATCCGCGCCACGGTGGGGATCCACCCCAACGACCTTCCCGCCGCCCCCGGCGCGATCACCAGCCAGCTCCAGCTCCTGGAGGATCTGGCCGGAGAACCGGGCTGGGTCGCAATTGGGGAAACCGGCCTCGATCACTATCGCGACCGAGTCCCCGCCGAGGTGCAGCGCCAGGCCTTCCGCTTCCACCTCGCCCTCGCCCACGACCTCGCGCTCCCCGTGGTCATCCACTGCCGGGCCGCCGCCGAGGAATGCCTGGCGGCCCTGCGCGCCCACGGCGCACCGATCCGCGGGGTGATGCATTGTTATTCCGGCGATCCCGAAGGAATCGAATCCTTCCTGGAGCTGGGACTCCACATCTCCTTCGCGGGCAATCTGACCTATCCGCGCAGTGAACCCCTGCGTCTCGCCGCCCGGCTCGTCCCCGCGGATCGCCTGCTCGTCGAGACCGACTCCCCCTTCCTCGCCCCGCAGGCCCAGCGCGGCAAACGCAACGAACCGGCGAACCTCCCTCTCACCGCCCGGTGCCTGGCCGAGATCCGCGAGGAAACCTTGTCCGAACTGGCCGCAACGACGCGAGCGAACGCCGAGCGGCTCTTCGGGACCATGCGCTCCTAGGGATCGGAAGGCAAGGCTTCCCCTAGGGAATCCGGGTCGGGAGCCCTCCCGGGGATCCCATCCAAGCGCCCGAGAAAGGGTTGGATCCCTCCATCCGCATAGGAGAGCCAGAAGACCCGAGTACCGGAATAGCCGGGCAACTTGGGCCAGGCCCAGCACCCGACCGGAGTTCCCTTCCCACCCAGCCCTTCGTGGAAACGATAGCCGGAACGGAGGACCGCTCCATCGGGACGCATCTCGAACCCCAGAGGCATCAAATCGCGAGGCGGCCGTGGCGCTTCGCCCTGGTCGAGGAAACGGGAGAGCGACCAGAGCGGCGGCGGAGAACCGCTCTTCGCAGCCCACAGATCGCGACTGCTCGCGAGTTCCCGGAGTAGGCGAAGCGCGTTCTCCTCATTGAACCGCAGCCTGGGTACGAGCAGACGAGGCAAGGCCATGACCGAGACCGCGCTCAAGAGGAGGATCAGGAGCGCCAGTTCGAGGATCGTGAAGGCGGATTCAGTCTTCGTCCCGCTGGCCGAGTTCGGCAACGAGCTTCTCCTGGAGATGGGAAGGGACTTGGTCGTAGTGGTCGAAGCGCATCGTGAATCCCCCCTCCCCTGCGGTCATCGAACGAAGGGGGGTGGAGTAAGTCTGCATCTCCGCGAGCGGAGCCTGCGCTTTGATGATCTGGAGATCCCCATCGGTATCCATGCCGAGGATCTGGCCGCGCCGAGTGTTCAGGTCTCCGCTGACGTCTCCGAAGAACCGACTCGGAACCGTGATCTCGACCTCCATCATCGGCTCGAGGAGGATGGGACGGGCCTTCAGGAAAGCTTCTTGTAGGGCCCGAGCTCCCGCGATCTTGAAGGAGATTTCATCCGAGTCCACATCGTGCGATTTCCCGTCGTAGAGTTCGACGATCAGATCGACCACCCGCGACCCGGCAATGATCCCCTTCTCCATTTGTTCGCGAATGCCCTTTTCCACCGCGGGGATGAACTGCCGGGGGATGGCCCCGCCGACGATCGCATCCACGAACTCGAAGCCGGCTCCTCGGGTGTTGGGAGAGATGCGGATGTAGCATTCTCCGAACTGCCCCGAACCACCCGTCTGCTTCTTGTGTCGGTAGTGTCCTTCCGCTTTGCCGGTGATGGTTTCCTGATAGGCGACGCGGGGGACCGCGGTGATGACACGGACTCCACGGGCCTCCAAGCGGTGGAGGCAGGTCTGCAAATGGAGGTCACTCAAACCGCTGACGATCATCTCGTGGGTGATCGGATGACGTTCGGAATGGAAAGTCGGATCCTCCTTGGCGATCTTGGCCAGCTCCGGCCCGATCTTCTGCTCGTCGTCCCGACTCTTGGGGCGCACGCTGAGG
>CAYVRL010000127.1:0-6496 GCA_964454065.1 uncultured Planctomycetales bacterium
AGGCAGGGCCCGGGCCGCGTAGCTCTGGGTACGGGCGCGGAGATCCTCCAGGAGCTGGCGCGCGCGCGCGACTCCGGCGGAATCCACGTGCGGGGCCGCGATCTTGCGCTTGGCCACCGTGATCTGCCGCTCCGCCTTGCGCAGGCGACCCTTCACGGTGGAGCCGAGGACCGCGCGGGCGACCAGGAAGATCACCACCGCGATCAGGATCCGGATCAGGAAGCGCCGGTTGGATTGCCAGAGGGAGTCGAGGTTCATCGCTTCCCTCCAGCGGAGGAGGTGGAGTCCGGGGCGTCTTCGTCCTCGGGAGCGGGAAGGGCGAGGAGTTGTGCATCCATCGTCCATTCGAACTCGCCCTTGCGGACCTGACTGGAGATCCGCAGGGCTTGCTGGTCCCGCGGCAGACGCGCGCGGATGCGATCGGCGAACTCGGTGAAGACCGCGTCGGCCCGGCGTTCGCGGTCCTCGCCGCGACCCCGGGCATGGACCACCGGGACGCGGACCCCCGGCATCCCCCAGTCGTCCCCGGCCTGGAGCTGGACCGAGAACTCCTCGACCCAGAGATTGGTGGGCAGGCCGGAGCGCAGGATCCCCAGGAACTCGTTGGCACTGCGCCGGAGGGCTTCTCGCGCCGAGACGTCCGCCATCAAATTCCGCTGCAAGTCGATGCGCTGTTCCAGCTCGGCGACGGTCCGATCGTTGCGCTCGGCGGCCTGGACCTCCCGCTGCAGGCGCCGCGCGAGATCCTCGGCGGCGCTGGCGCGCCCGGAGTTGACCACGAAGTCGGCGATCAGGAAGAGGACCGCGAGTACCCCCGCGAGCACCGCGTAGATGCCCCGTTCCCGAAAGTCACGCTGACGGCGAGCGCGCTCGGGGAGGATCTCCAACGCGTACAGATCGGGGTCGGCGGCGCTCAGGGCCAGCCCGAGGGCGACCGCGGCGGCGGGACCGTCGGCCTGGAGTTGCTCGAACTGTTCCTCGGGAAGGGAATCGGCATCGACGAGTTCGGTGGGGTTCCAGATCTCCACCGGCACCCCGAGACGCGAGGCGAGGAGTTCGGTCAGGCCCCGCGCGGCGCTGCCCCCGCCGCAGAGGAGCACCCGATCCAGTTTCAGATCCCTCAACCGCGCCTGCGCCTTGCAGAGCGTGACCATTCCGGCCATGAGAGTCGGAAGGGGTTCGTAGAGCGGGAGCAGGGGTCGGGTGACCCGCTCGGCATCCGGGGAAAGGCGTTCGCCCAGCCCCGCGCGCAGATCCAGGTGCTTGTGGATCAATCGCTGGGCACGGGCCGGATCCACTCCCAGCCGCGAGGCCAGGGTGGCATCCCGCTTCTCCAGGCGGGTCGTGACCGAGCGGGCGAAAGCCAACTCGGCGCCGCGCACCAGGGCCAGATCCAGACTACCCGCGCCGAGGTTGGCGATCAGGGTGACGCCGGGGGCGTGGTCGCCGAGAGCGAGATAGGCGTTGTAGAGCGCCACCGCGTTGGAGGTGAAGGCCTGGACGGGCAGTCGCCCGAGGGCCTCCAGCCACTCGGAGAGGAGGTCCTCCTTGACCAGACCGAGGAGGATGGTGTCGTCCTCGTCCAGTTCCTTCGGGACCGGCAGCAGGTTGAAGGAGGTGGCCAGCGAACCGCCGGAGCGGGCTTCCAACTCGCGGACCTCGAAGTCCATCAAACGCTCCAGGCGCCAGTCCTCCACTTGGGGGACGGGAAGGTAACGGAGCATCACGTCGCTGCCGGTCAGGCCGACGCGGATCGGCGCCAGGCGGGCCCGCATGGGGCCGAAGGAATCGGCGACAACCGTGCGCGGACTCTCGCCGGGAGCGACGGGGACGGCGTGGTAGCGAGTCAGGGCAATTGCACCCTTGCGCTGATTCAATTCCATCAAACGGACCGCACTGCGACCCGCATCCATTCCCGCGCCACGGCTCATGAGCGATCCTCCCGGGCGATCCAGGAAGCGAGGAAGGGATAGACCGGCTTCAGAGCGTTGCGGAGGCGGGCCTGGAATTCCCGCTCGCGCTGACGGAGGAGGGCCTCGCTCTTGCTCTCCTCGTTCTGGAGGACGGCGACCAGGCGGAGGGCATCGCCCGCGACCGCGGTCCCGGGGAGGCTCGCGGCCAGCGCCGCCGCCCGATCCGCGACCCGGCGCATTTCGTCCACGGCACCGAGAAAGACCGCTTCGGCGACTTCGCGTTCCAGATCGGCTTCGGCACGACGGCCCTCGGCGATCGCGGTGTCCCGGAGCTGGAGGGCCCGGGCGACCTGTTCCGGGTCGAGGGGATAGCGACTCACCAGGGTCGAGGTCGCGGCGAGCAGGGCCGCGGTGTCCTTCTCACGAGCACTGCGGCGAATCACGAGGTCGAGGCGGGCAGCCTCCGCCAAGGCCTGGGAAAGATCCCAACTCAAGGAGAGGGGAGCGGAGGGTTGGAAGCGAAGCCAGCCCCCTCGGATCGAACAAGCCAGGGGAGTCCCGAAATCCACTTGCCAGCGGCTGGGTCCCCGCAGCAGGAGGCCGGTCGCGGCCTGGATCCTCGAGCCGGGGAGGGCCTCGACCGGGCCGTCCGCGGTGAGGATCAGGAGCTGGGAATCCCCGGAGGGAAGAGCCAGCTCCAACCAGGCCCCGGGACCGGGGCCGGGCTGGAAGTTCGCCCCGGAGGTGCTGGGGGTCCAGATCCCGCCGCCGCCGCGCACCGTGCAGAGGGCCTCGCGCCCGGAGAGAACCCGCAGATTGGCTCCAGAGACTTGCACCTGCCGTCCTCCGTCGGCGGCCGAGGTCCGTAGCTGTCCATCCGCCGACTCGACCCGAAGATCCCGCAAGCTGCCGCTGCCCTCGATCCGCAATTCGAGCTGGAACCAGGCCGCGTCGCCGGGAAGGAGGAGATCGGCCGGACCGGCCGCGAGGTCGGGAGCGGCCCAACTCGCAGCGGCTCGTTCCGCTCCCTCGGTGCCGAACGACACCAGGGGCCAGACGTGGACGCCCTGGACCTCGGCGCGGAAGCGCAGGAGGGATCCGTCGAGGGGGAAACGTGGGGCCAGGGCGGCGCGGGCGACGTCCTTGCCGGAGGTACGCAAGCTGCCCTCCGCCGCCTGGGCGCCGCCCGTGAACTGCCAGGAGTCCAGGGAATCGGGGGAAAGATCTCCGAGGCCCTCGATGGCGTCGAGGACCTCGGCCGCACCGCCCGAGGCGCCCCCGGGGGTCCCGAGAACGACGCCAGGACCCTCCTCCGGAGGAGTGCGATGCGACCACGACCAACCCGCACCGGCACCGGCACCCAGAAGGAAGAGCAACGCCAGCCAGAGGCCCTTGCGACCTCCCGTTCGATCCATCGCGGCCAGGGCCCGGCGGTGGATCTCGGCATCGCCGGCGGCGGAGCCGGAAGCCGCATCCCCCTCGCCGAGGGAGGGTGCGTCCTCGGTGTCCAACAGGCGCAGGCGCAGGTCCCCGAGGCGCAGTTCACTCCCTGGGAACCATTCGCCTTCCTCGACCTTGAGCCCCCCCGACCAGGTGCCGTTGGTGGAGCCCAGATCCCGAAAACGGACCCCCTCCACCGAGACCTGGAGTTCGAGGTGGCGGCCGGACACCGTCCGATTGTCCAGCAAACAGTCGGAAGGGGCGCGGCGCCCGAGAACGTGAACGCCGTCCTCCAACTCCAGGACACGGCCGACCTCGGGCCCGTTGAGGGTTTCGATTCGAATCATGCGGAAGCAGGCTGCGCCGACGGGATCGGACGGGCCGGCAGTCTAGCGGCCGCCACCGCGCAGGCAATCCTCGGGCGACCCGGAGTGCGTGATTAGCGCCCCGCCTGCCCCAGGTTACCGCACTCCCCCCCCACCCCCTTCAGAGCCAACCCTGCTCGAGGAAGGAGACATAGCATCCCGCCCCGCCCACCACGTGATCCAGGAGTTCCACGCCCAGCAGACGACCGGCCCGTTGCAGCCGTCGGGTGGTCGCCCGGTCCTCCGCCGAGGGATCGGGATCCCCGGAGGGATGGTTGTGGGCGACCACCACGGCGGCCGCCCGATGGAGCAGCGCGGGCGCGTAGACCTCCCGCGGGTGGACCAGGGAGGAAGTCAGGGTGCCGACACTCACCACTCTTTCCTGGACGAGTCGGCCCTTGGCATCGAGGAAGAGGGCATGAAAACATTCCACCCGGCTGATCGCGAAACGTGGAGCCAGGTAGCGATACACGTCCCCGCCGCCGCGGATGGGTTCCTCCAAACGGCGACGGGCCGCGACCGCCCGTCGGCCGAGTTCCAGGGCGGCGGCGAGGCGTTCCGCCACTCCCGGGCCCAGCGCGAGTTGCTCCTGCAATTCACGGGGATGGAGGCGCAGGAGTTCCGCCGCGCCCGAAGGGGGGAATGCGCTCTCGACGGAGACCTGCCCCCCGCAAGCTCGCCGCAACAGTTCCCGATCGTCCAAGGCGTCCATCTCCCGGATAAGCACCATGCGTGGCAGACGAACAGCGGCGCAGGGGGTTACACCTCGATCCACTCCAAGGGAGGCCCCCCTCAGGAAAGCAACTTCCGTCGGTGTTCGGCGTCCACCGCCGCGAGATCCTTGCCGAACACGGCGCGAAACGCGTCGTCGAAGGACATCGCGCGCAGCTTCTCGAAGAGCAGCGGAAAGGCGGTCGGACCGTATTCCTGGTCGAGGAAAGCGCAGAAGGAGAGGGCGTAGGCGTAGGCGCGGGCCACCCGACCTTCGTCCTCCCATACCGTCCAGTCTCCCCCCAAGGAACTCGCCGGGGGCAAAGGGGCGCCCCGCAAGTGCGCGCGAGCCGCATCCACCGAGCGCCCCTCCACCCACTCGGCAAGGCCCTCCTGCAACCAGGTGGGGAGCGGGGGGCCGAGGCGTTGCAAGGCGGCATGGACGTACTCGTGACGCATGGTGGCGCGCAGACCGGGGCGGCTGCGGGGCCAGTTCGCGAAGGAAAGCCGAATGCGTCCGTCGTAGAGAGCACCGGACCACCGGGGAGCATCGTCCAGATAACGATCGCGATCGAGGATCAGGACCACGATCCGGTCCTGAGGAGCCAGGCCGAGGCGGACCGCGACCGCCTGATAGGCATCCTCGAGATCGGAACTCAAATCGGGTAGGGCCGCGATCAGGTCCTGACGGGCGGGGTCGTAGAGGATCTCGAAATGGGCGCTCCGGTCGTGGAGGAAACCGCTGAGAGCCCGCTGCTCCTCGCGGAGTTGCCGGAGCCGAGTCTCCAGTTCCGGGTCGGGATGCTTCGCCTGCGCGTCCTCCAGCAAGCTCACGGCTTCGTCGAGGCGCCCCGCCAGGGCCCGCAAATCGGCGGCCAAGCGTTGTAGGCGCGCGTTCCCGGGGAAATCGGCGCGGGCCCGATCCACCCGCTCCAGGGCCTCCACCCGGCGCCCCATGCGCAACAGCACCTCGCTCTGGAAGAGTTCCGGCACCCCGCCGTCGCGGTCGGCCCGGGCGGCGGCTTCGTAGTCCAGCAAGGCCATGGGCAGGTGGCCGGCGTCGAAGCGGGCGCGGCCGCGATGGACGTAGGCACGCGAGAGATTGCGCGCGTAGACCCCTTCCTTCGCAGCGAGTTCGTGGGCCTCGAGGAAATCCCTGATCGCGAGATCGAAGTCCCGTCCTTCCAGGGCCGCGACTCCGGCTTCATTCCATTCCAGAGCGGTCCGGGGAGGGGCCGGGGCGGGCGGCTTCGTCTCCTCCTGGAGCGGGAGGAGGGAGCCGAGGAGCAGCAGGAGGAAGGGGAGCACGATCCAGGATCTCGATGCCCGGGCAGTAGGAGGCCGCCCGCAGCAGGGCATCGCCCCCTTCCAGGATACTCGGCCAGTAGGGGAAGCTCCGGCACTGCGCCGGGCGAGCGGCGTAGACCGAGCAGTCCGCGAGTCCCTCGAGCAAGGAACACCGGCCATGGAGCCCCTCGCGCAAGGAGAGCCGCGAGCCGACCCGGAGGACGTGCAAACGGGTGAAGGCCGCGACCCGCATGCCTCGGGCGGCCGCCAGCTCGGGGATTTCGCTCTCCTCGATCCACACGTGGCCATGGCCGACGCGACAGCAGTGCCCACATCGGTGGCAATCGAAGCGGAAGGGGGCGGTCACGGGCAAGCGCTCCCCGCTCAGCCGAAGTCGCCCATCCCCTCGATGTCGGCGATCAACTCGGCCGCGTTCGCATAGCGCACTTCCCGGTCCTTGGCCATCATCTTCTCGATGAAGTAGTGCATCCGCGGGGAGATCTCCCGGCCCTTCAGAGCGGCGCCGTTCAAACCGGCGAGGATCTGCTTGCGCAGCACTTCCTCGTCGCTCTCGCCGCTGAAGGGCAGCCGTCCGATCACCAATTGATAGAGGGTGACGCCCAGCGAATAGATGTCGGCGCGGGAGTCCAGGTCCTCCTCTCCCCGGGCTTGCTCCGGGGCCAGATAAGCGGGAGTGCCCAGCGTGGTACCCGCCTCGGCGCGCCCTTCCATTCCTCGGCCGGCGAAGCCGAGGTCGATCAGTTCGACCCGGCCGTGACG
>CAYVRL010000128.1:0-6461 GCA_964454065.1 uncultured Planctomycetales bacterium
GGTTCCTTCGCGGAGGAGCACGCGGATGCCCTGCGCAGCTATCTGCACTCACCGGAAGTGGAGATCCAGGAGGACGGGGCCAGCATCCACGGTCTTCCGCTCCTGGCCGTTCCCGCTCCCCGGAGCCAGTATCGGGTGACCCTCGATTCCACGGCTCATGCCCTGATCCTCCTCGACGAGGACGGCGGGAAGGCCGCTCGCGCCCGGATCGGCACCCGATTGGCCCTGCTTCCCCCGCTGCTCGCGATCCTGCTCGCTTTCCTCCTGCGCCGCACTCTGCTCTCACTGGGGCTGGGAGTCCTGCTCGGAGCCTGGATGCTGGTTCCCAGCGGAGCTTCCCCCTTCGAGACCCTGCGCATCACTTTCGTGCAAATCCTCTGGAGGGACATCCTCCACGATTCCTTCCATCTCTACATCCTGGGGTTCGTCTTCCTGCTCTCCGCGTCGGTCGCGGTCATCACCCGGATGGGGGGCATCGAGGGCATGGTGCGCAAACTGGTCCGCTACGCCCGAACCGCCCGCAGCGTCCAATTCGTGGCCTATTTCATGGGTATCGCGATCTTCTTCGACGATTACGCCAACACCATCGTGGTCGGCAACTCCTCCGGGCCGCTCTTCGATCGCCTCAAGGTCTCCCGCGCCAAGCTCGCTTACATCGTGGATAGCACCGCCGCCCCGATGGCCGGACTGGCGGTCCTCTCCACTTGGGTGGCTTTCCAGATCAGTACCTACGCTCCCCAGCTTCCGACCATCGGCATGAACGAGAAGGAGGGCTATGCCCTGTTCCTGGAAACCATTCCCTATCGCTTCTACTGCGTTTTCGCGCTCCTCGCCGTGGGAATCATGATCGCTCTACGCCGGGATTTCGGTCCCATGCTGAAGTTCGAACGCGCCGCGCGCCAGGGCCATTCCGACGCCCTCCAACCCCGCCCCGGTTCCCAACTCCGCATCGAGATGGCGCCGGGCACCCGGCCCCATTGGGTGGACGGCTTCCTTCCCCTGCTGGCGTTGATCGTGGTCACCGCGATCCGGATCTACCACTACGGAGCGATCTCCATCCCCGCCGACCGCGCCGCCGACCTCCAGGCCCAGGGTACCCTTCCCTGGTTGCGCGAGGTCCTGTCCGAATCCGACAGCGCCCGTGCGATCTTCGACGGCAGCCTCGCCGCCCTGGGCCTCGCCGCCCTCTTCGCCCTCGGCCGCCGCCAACTCTCCCCGCCCGAAGTCCTCCGGACCACGGTCCGCGGCCTCGGCACGCTCTTCAAGGACGGGATCATGGTTTTGATCCTGGCCTGGAGCATCGGCGAGGTCTGCACCGGGCTGGACACCGCCGGTTATCTGGTATCCGTCTTCGCCGATCTCCTGGACCCGCAATGGCTGCCCTCGATCTTGTTCGTCGCCAGTTGTTTCGTGGCCTTCGCCACCGGATCCTCCTGGACCACGATGGCCATCCTCCAGCCCAACGTGGTGTTGCTCGCGCATCGTCTGGGAAGCACCAGTGAGCTGGGATCGCACGGCTTGCTGGTCCTCTCCATCGGCGCGGTCCTGGAAGGGGCGATCTTCGGGGACCACTGTTCTCCGATCAGCGATACCACCATCCTCTCCTCCGCTTCCTCCCAGTGCGTGCACATCGATCACGTCCGCACCCAGGCTCCCTATGCATTGCTCTGCGCGGCCACCGCCCTGCTGATCGGTTACCTCCCGGTCAGTTTGCTGGGCCTCTCTCCTTTCCTATCCATGGGCCTGGGTCTGATCGCCCTGGTCCTGGTCTTCCGTTTCTTCGGCAGCGACCCGGAAACGGCAGGCTCAGCGACCGCTGCGCCGCAGGAGGAGGGTCAGGAGCCACGCCCCCAACCCCAGGGTCGCCAACCATCGGGGTAGATCGCTCCGACCGGGAGCCCGATCGGGAACGCCCGACTCCGGCCAATGACCGGGTCGCAGTGGCGGAGCGCATTCCACGCGGGGTCGCGGGGCGGGAAGGGCGGCACGCAGCGGGGCGATGCGGGCCGCGATCGCGGCCACCGCATCCAGTTCGGAATCGGAGACGAAGGGATCGGTCCGAAAGAGCGGTTCTCCGCCGCCCCTGCCGAAACGAACCCGATACCCAACCTCCCCCGCCCGGGGAGTGCGACGCAGGATCCCGCAACCGGGCCAGGCCGCGCGCAGGGCATCCTCCCAGCGGGAATCCGCGTTCGGAGGCAGGAAGAAACGCGGCGGCGCGGGCAGAGTCCAGAAGTCGTCCTCGCGCGAAGTCTGGGGTTCTCCCGAGAGGACCCGCAACTCCAATCGCGTTCCCTCGGGTAGTGCTTCCAAAGGAAGTTCCCCCTCCGTGCCCTCGACCCGGGCGAGCGCTCGATCTCCCGCCCGCAACTCGAAGGGACCCTTGCAGTTCCACGCCGCCCAGGACAGGCGCCACCCCGAGGCCGTGGGGATCACCGAAAGGATGGCGGCGTTGGCGCGGGCGAAGGGAGGCCCCAGCCAGCGCACTCCTTCGGGCAGACCCAGCGGCGGGGGTTGATCGCTCAGTACGGTCAAACGATGCCCCGCCGCCAGTTCCACGGCCCGCCGGATCAAATCCCCGGGGAGAGGAGCATCCCGCTCGGCTCCCCAGTCCACGACCTCCGCACCCGTGAGCCCCGGGTCCGGCCAGGGCCCCGTGCGGAGGCGACAGGAGAGGCTGCGGTCGCGCAGGATCAACGCGGGAAGCCGCCCTCGGAGTCCCGCCGCGGCCAGAGTGCCCAGGAGGAGGGCCAGAACGCCCAGCCACGAGGAGGGCGGCCACGCCCGGCGAGTCCGGGTAGGGGCGACTCGCACCAGCCCACGAAAGAACTGGAGTCCCCCAACCCTCCAAGGAAGGGGCGCGGAAGAGCGTGCCCAGAGGATCCAGAGCGGAATCAGGAGCAGGCCCACCAGCGCCCAGGGGTGCTCAAACAAGGCCCACCTCCACGGCTCCCCGGAGGATGGTTTCCGCGGGGGAATCCATCCTGGGGCAACGCAACAGCAGCGCCCGCGCCCCAGCCTGGAGAATGGCCCGCTGCCGCCCCTCCAGCAGAGCGTCCCAGCGAAGGGCATGGGAACCGGGATCCAGATCCACTTCCAGCTCCTCGCCCGTCTCCACCGCGCGCAAGGAGAGGGGTCCGCGCGGGGGGCGGTCCTCCTCGGGCAGAACCAGGGTCACGACGGTGCTTCCCCCGGGGAAGCGTTCGGGAAGGGGGCTCCAGGGGTCGGTGAGCAAGACGCGGGCGGAGGCGGGAGGCCCCGCGGGCGGCGCGGCGGCCCCCCTCGGCGCGGGGAGCGCCTCCAGGAAGCGCTGCAAGGTCGCCCGCCGCGCATAGGAACTGCACGGGAAGGGAGGGCCCTGACCGGGAAACACCCGGACCCGACCCCCAGCCTCCAACTGCCGCCAGCCGAGGACCAGCGCCAGGCGCCGCTGGTCCCAGTCCCGGCGGTGGCTCTCCGGGGCGAGGCTGGCGCTGCGATCCAACAGGATCGAGAGTTCGCCGCCCCGCTCTTCCTCCCGCAGACGAACCAGCGGATGCCCGGACCGAGCGCTGGCCCGGACGTCCAGGCAACGTGGCTCGTCGCCGGGGGCATACGGGCGCCGTTCGTAGCCGGGCACCCCTCGCCCGGGACGGGGCAGGCGGGACTGCCCCACCCCCCGGAGCGCGGACCCACGCCCCAAGCGCGCCAAGGCGCGAAAGAAGGAGGGTGGAAAGAGATCGCTCATGCGCAGACCAACGGACGTCCGCGGGCTTCCCCGAGCAAACGGCCCGCGCTCATGACCGGCTCCCCGCGGAGGAAGACTTCCGTGGGAAAGGCCCGCAATTCCCAGCCCTGATAGGGACTCCACTTGGACTTGGATGGAAGTTCGGTCTCCTCGACGACCCGGCGGGCCTCCGGGTCGACGATCAAAAGATCGGCGTCGGCTCCGACCTCGAGCCGACCCTTGGCGGCGAGACCGAACTCGTCCGCGGGATCCCGCGTGACGGCGGCCAGCACCCGCTCCAGGGGTACCCCGAAACGATCGTGGACCGCGACCATCAGGGGCAGCAACAAATCGACCGAAGGGAATCCGGAGGGGGCTCGCGCGTAGGGCCTCGCCTTCTCGGCCAGGGGGTGCGGAGCGTGGTCGGTCCCCACCCCTTGCAGGGCCCCGGCGGACAGGAGTTCCCGGAGTCCCTCTCCATCGGCCGCGGAGTGGATCGCGGGATTGACCTTCAACCGGTGTTCGGGAGCACGAGCTGCGGCCTCCGCGTCGAGCAACAGATAGTGCGGCGCCGTGCTCCCGCTGATCGGCGCACCGCGGGCGGCGGCATCCGCCACCAGGCGTGCACCGACGGCGGTGGAGAGGTGGAAGACGTGCAGGGAGACGCCCACTTCCTCCGCCACCGCGATCGCATCCCGGACGCTCTGGATCTCGGCTTCCGCCGGTCTCCGCAACTCGTGGCGGGGTTCCCGCTCGGGATTCCGAGCCGCGGCAGCGGCCAGGACCGCATTGTCCTCGCAGTGGGCGACGACCTTCAGGCCCGCGCGGGCGGCGGCACGAAAGAGCGAACGGATGTCCTCGATCCCATGGACTCCTCCCGCGCCGGTACTGCAACCCAAGAAGCATTTCACCGCCGGAACCAACCCCCGCATGTCGGCCAGGGCATCCACGGATGCCGGGGTCAGACTGCCGTAGGGTGCATAGTCCACGCGAGAGACTCCGCGCAGTCCCTCGCGCTTCCGCCGCAGGAGTTGCGCCGATTCCATCAAGGGAGGGTTGTTCTGGATCTCCAACACGGTGCAGACCCCGCCGTGCAAAGCCCCCGCCGACCCGGTCGCGTACCCCTCCTTGCGCACCAGACCCGGCTCGCGGAAATGGACGTGACAATCCACCAGGCCCGGCAGCAACCAGCGGCCGTTCAGATCGCGAAGCTCCTCTCCGGGCCGAGGTCGCAGTCCGATGCCGAGTTCGACCACCCGGCCATCCGCGCAGCGCAGCGAGTCGGCCTCGAGGAAACGACGACCATCGAAGATCCGCGCCTTGCGGAACAGCAGCGGTACCGGACTCACGGGCGGCTCCAGTGGGCGACCAGCACGGTACGGTCATCGTTGCGAGGACCGTGCTGGAAGTTCCCCGCCGCGGCCAACACCGCCTCCACGTCCCCGGCGGCGCTGCGCGAGGCGGCGTGCAACACCGCGAGCATCCCCTCGCTCCCGAAGAAGGCACCGCGCGCATCCCGCGCTTCCAGGACTCCGTCACTGTAGAGGATCAATCGATCCCCCTTTCCCGTCTCCGTCACCCGGCGGGTCGGATGCGTGGCGTCCACGTCCACCCCCAAGGGGGGGCCGGTGCGCGCCAGCCTCCGGGTTTCCTCGCCGCGCAGCAACAGACCTTCCGCATGCCCGGCATTCGCAAAGGCGATCTCCCCCGTCCGAGCATCGAGGAGAGCCAGGAAAAGGGTCAAGAAACGCTCCGGCTCCAGGGTCTCGCGCAAGTTCGCATGGACTCGACTGAGGATTTCTCCGGGACGCTCGATCAGGGGTAGGAGGGCGCGGATCTCGCCGCGGGCCTCGGCCGCGAGCAGTGCCGGTCCCACGCCGTGCCCCGTGACATCGGCGACGTAGACTGCCAGACGCCCATCCGCGAGCGGGACGAAATCGTAGAAGTCGCCGCTGATCTCGGTGCAGGCCTCGGTGCGACCGGCGAGTTCCAGACCGGGCAAACGGGGAGGGGACTCGGGAAGGAGATCGGCCTGGATCTCGGCGGCGAGTTCCAGTTCCCGGGCCAAGCGCGCCCGCTCCTCCGCCCCGGCCAACAACTGCGCGTTCTTGACCGCGATCGCGGCTTGCCGAGAGAGGGCGACGAAGAGTTCCTGGTCCTCGGAGGTGAAACTCTTGTGTTGGATCCGCGAGTCCAGGTAGATGGCTCCGATCAGCTCTTCGCGGAAGAGCAGCGGCGCACAGAGGACCGATCGCAGCTTGAGTTCGAAGACCGACTGGCCGGCCTGCAGGGCCTCGCTGTCGCTTCCGAGTTCCTGGACCACCGGCTTCCCCGTTTCGAGGGCGGTACGCACCACGCTGGTGGAGAAGGACCACTCCCCGCGGGGCAGGGGAGTTCCCCCGGCCTGCCGGGCGAGTCGGGGGGAGAGCCCGGAAGCCTCGCTACCCAGGAGGATCAAACCCCGTTCCGCTTCGCTCAGATCCAGACTGCGGACCAGGATCCGCTCCAAGACCTCGTCCAGGTCCAGCGTGGCGGCGAGCTCGGCCAGGGCTTCGATCAGGATGCTCTGGCGTTCCTGCTCGGGGGAGTCGGTCTTCCGGGAGGGCGGGCGGAACAATCTTCGGGCGTCGGGGCCGTAAACTAACCCCAGCCTACTCGCGCGGCCCACTTCCTTCGCTGCATCCATGAAGATCGAAACCCAGCTCGCCCACCGCCACGCCGTCCTGCGGCTGGCCGGAGACTTCGAAAGCTATGC
>CAYVRL010000129.1:0-6458 GCA_964454065.1 uncultured Planctomycetales bacterium
AGGCACCACCAGGCTTCCTCCACGGCGCGGGGAATCCACTCGCTGCGGACTTCGTAGGAGCGCGCGGCGTTCTGGTCGTAAGCCATGATGAAAGGAAGGTGGACGTGGTGACGAGTCGGGACCACGTCCGCCCAGAAGCAAGCGGTGGCACCGCAGTCCTCGAGCAGGATCAGGGAAGTCCCGTCGCTGTGCCCTCCGACTTCCACCATCCTGAGGCCGGGAAGGACTTCCACCGCGCCGTGGAAGCCCTCCAGGAGCCCGGCGTCCAGGATCGGTCGCAGATCCTCGGCCCGGTAACTGGCCCGGCGCAGCGGACTGGGCTCCAGACAGGCGCGGATCTCGCTCTCCGGAGCCAGGTAGCGCGCCTTGGGGAACACCGGTTGGCCGCCGAGATCACAGGCGGCGCCGATGTGATCCCAGTGGCAATGGCTCATCAGGCAATGGGTGACCTGTTCCGGCTCCACTCCCGCGGCGCGCAGGGATTCCACCAGATCGCAGCCTTCCGAGTGGTCGATGTGGAACATCGCCCGCTCCTTGTCGTTCCAGCGCCGTCCGATCCCGGGTTCCACGACCACCCGGTGCTCGCCGTCGTCGAAGAGGAAGGGGTTGGTGGCGAGAGGAATGGTGTGATCCTCGTGGACCGGAGTCAGACGTTCCCACAGGACCCGCGGCACCACCCCGAACATCGCCCCGCCGTCGAGGGCGAAGCGCCCGTCCCGCAGGGCCACGACCCGCCAGCGTCCGATCCGGTGTTCGCGTTCGTGGTCCATGATCAGAGCCGGGCCTGGAACTCGCGAAGGACGGCGCGGGAGATGATCAACTTCTGGATCTCGCTGGTCCCCTCGCCGATGGTGCAGAGCTTGGCGTCGCGGTACATGCGCTCCACCGGGTATTCGCGGGAGTAGCCGTTGCCACCGAAGATCTGGATGGCCTCGTAGGTGACGCGCATCGCGACTTCGGAAGCGTAGTACTTGGCCATCGCCGCCTCGGTGCCGAACTCGCGCCCCAGATCCTTGAGCCGGGCGGCGTGATAGACCAGGTGGCGGGCGGCGGCGATCTCGGTGGCCATGTCGGCCAGCTTGAAGGCCACCGCCTGGTGCTTGGCCAACGGCTTCCCGAACTGCTCGCGCTCCAGGGCGTAACGCCCCGCCTGGTCATAGGCCCCTTGCGCGATCCCGAGGGCGAGGGCGCCGATCGAGATGCGCCCGCCCTCGAGGGTCTTCATGAAGGTCGCGAACCCCTGATCCGGGGGGCCGAGAAGGTTCTCCTTGGGGACCTCGCAGTCCTGGAAGACCAGGTTGCTCCAGTCGGATCCGCGCATCCCCAGCTTCTCCTCCCCCTTCTCGACCGTGAAACCCTCCATGTCGCGATCGAGGACCAAGGCGACGATGCCCTTCGGCCCCAACGCGGGATCGGTCTGGGCGGTGACGATGAAGGACTTCGCGTGGTTGCCGTTGGTGATGAAACATTTCGCCCCGTTGACCCGATAGTGATCGCCGCGGTCCTCGGCGGTGGTCCGGGTTCCGCCCGAATCGGAGCCCGCGCCCGGTTCGGTGAGCCCGTAGGCACCCAAGAACTCACCGGCACAGAGCCCCGGCATGTAGCGCTCCTTCAGCGCCTCACTGCCCCAGGCGTGGATCGGGTAACTGCCCAGCGAGACGTGGGCGGCGTAGGTCAGGGAGGTGCTGCCGCAGACCCGCGCCAGTTCCTCGACCGCGAGAATGTAGGAGAGGGTGTCGAGGCCCGCGCCGCCCCACTTCTCGTCGAAGGGCAAGCCGGGCAGACCCAGATCCCGGATCCCCTCCCAGACCTCGGTCTGGAACTCGGCCTTCTCGTCGGCCTCGGCGGCGCGGGGCGCGACCACGTCCAGGGCGAAGCGACGCACCGTGTCGCGGATCAGCTCCTGCTCCTCGCAGAGGTCGAAGTTGGTGGGGGAGGAAACTCCTTGGAGGGTGTTCATCGGTCTGCGGGAACGTGGGTTTCGATGAAATCGGCGATCTCGCCGGTGGGGGTGCCGGGGCCGAAGACACGCGCGTAGCCCTGCGCGGCCAGTTCCCGGGCGTCTTCGGCGGGAATGATCCCGCCGGCGATCAGGAGGACTCGATCCATCCCCCGCTCGCGGAGGAGCGCGCGGATACGCGCGAGCAGCTCCAGATGCGATCCGGAGAGGATCGAGAGACCGATCACGTCGACGTCTTCCTGTTCGGCGGCATCGACGATCTGTTGGGGAGTGCGGTGGAGGCCGGTGTAGACGACTTCCATTCCCCGATCGCGAAGGGCGGCAGCCACCACCTTGGCGCCGCGGTCGTGGCCGTCCAGACCGGGCTTGCCGACCAGGACGCGGATCTTGCGCGCAGTCATGAGCGTTCCTTCTCCAAGGGAAGACCGTCGAGGGTTTCGGCGGCGAGTTCACGGGCGACCGCGTCCGGGCGCCGACCGGCGGCCAGGGCCTCGCGGGCGCGGCTCTCCAGATCGCGAGCGGTCCACAGGGAGGAACGCAAGCGCGCGGTATAGATCCTTCGCACCCGTTCCAGGGCCCGCTCGGCGCGGCGCCGGGCCAGGCCTCCGTCGGCCTGCCGAGCGCTTCGGAGATCCTCCAGGGTGGCCGCGAGCTCCAGGATCCCCTCCCCGTGCAAGGCGGAACAACGCAAGACCGGCGCGGGCGGGCGGTCCGCGGGTCGCAGTTCCAGACTGCGCTCGACTTCCCCGGCCAGGAGTTCCGCCCCGGGGGTATCGGCCTTGTTGATCACGAAGAGATCGGCGGCTTCCATCAGTCCGGCCTTCATGGCCTGCACCCCGTCTCCGCTGGCCGGCGTCAACACCACGACCGTGAGGTCGGCGGCCGCGGCGATGTCGACCTCGGCCTGGCCGACGCCGACGGTTTCGATCAGGATCTCCTCGAAACCGAAGGCCTCCAGGAGATCGGCGGCGGCGCCGGTGGCCAGGCTCAGACCGCCCAGGGAACCGCGGCTCGCCATGCTGCGCAGGAAGACGCCCCCGGGCGCGTCCAGAGCCCGATCCATGCGCACGCGGTCGCCGAGCAGGGCGCCGCCGGTGTAGGGAGAGGAGGGATCGACCGCGAGCAGACCCACGCGGCGTCCGGCGTCGACCCAGTGGCGCACCAGAGCATCGACCAGAGTGGACTTGCCGGCGCCGGGCGGTCCGGTGAAGCCGGTGCGCCAGGCGTTTCCGCCGCCACCCTCGCAGAGCGCGTCGAGGAGCCGCTCGGCGGCGGGATGTTCGTTCTCCACCCAAGTGATGGCCCGCGCCAAGGCCCCGACGCGCCCCGCCCGGAAAGCCGCGAGCAGCTCGGGAAGCGCGGAATCGGAGGCGGTGGACACGGAAGCGATCTTCAGCTCAGGAGTCGACGGGAGATGACGATGCGTTGGATGTCGGTCGCCCCCTCGTAGATCTCGGTGATCCGCGCGTCACGGTAATGCCGTTCCACCGGGAACTCCTTGGTGTAGCCGGCGCCGCCGTGGATCTGGACCGCATCCTGGGCGGCGCGGTTGCAGGCACGACTGGCGTAGAGCTTGGCCATCGCCGCTTCCTGGGTGCAACTCTCCCCGGCGTCCCGCAAACGGGCGGCGCGGTGCACCAGCATGCGCGCGGCGTCCAGCTCGGTGGCCATGTCGGCCAGTTTCCAGGCGATGGCCTGGAAGCTGCCGATGGAGCGCCCGAACTGCTCACGTTCCTTCGCGTAGGCGAGGGATGCCTCGAGGCAGGCGCGGTGGATGCCGAGGGCCTGCGAAGCGATGCCGATCCGGCCGCCGTCCAGGGTCTCGAGGGCGAGTCGGAAACCCTCGCCGGGCTCGCCGAGCAGGTTCTCCTCGGGAACGAAGACCCCGTCGAAGATCATTTCGGAAGTGGAGCTGGCGCGCAGGCCGAGCTTGTGTTCCCGCTTGCCGACCTGCACTCCGTCCCATTCCCGTTCCACCAGGAATGCGCTGATGTTGTGCCCGCGGCGGCCCTCGGGATCGGAAACGGCGTAGACCACGTAGAGCCCCGCATCCGGGCCACTGGTGATCCAGGCCTTGGTGCCGTCGAGTCTCCACCCGCCGTCCACCCGGGTGGCGCGGGTGCGGATCGCGGCCGCGTCCGAACCGGCGTGGGATTCGGTCAGGCAATAGGCGCCGAGGAGTTCGCCGGAGGCGAGGCGCGGCAGGTAGCGCTCCTTCTGCTCCGCGCTGCCGTGCTTGGCCAGCGGCGAGCAGACCAGGGAGTTGTGAACGGAGAGCGTGACTCCCGTGGACGCGCACCAGCGGTTCACTTCCTCCAGGAGGATCGATCCGTGCAGATCGCCGAGCCCGACGCCACCGTATTCCTCCGGAACCGTGACCCCCATGAAGCCGTTCTCGGCGGCCGCGGCCAGGGCTTCCCGCGGGAAGCGTTCCTCCCGGTCCCAGCGCCCGGCGTTCGGTTTCAGGTTCCGCTCGGCGTATTCCCGAGCGGATTCCCGGATCATCTCATGTTCTTCTGTGAGGAGCATTTCCATGGCGAAGCGAGCGCAGGGCGGCCGCGCATTATCCCAGCTTGCTACGCTCCCGGCTAGCGCCGATTCAATCCGCTTCCAGGTCGATGTGGCTGAGCGCGGGGAAGCGCCGCTCCAGTTCGGCCTCCAGGCGGTCGATCTCCTCCCCCAGGGCCTCGAACAGGGCTTCCGCACAGGCTTCGGTGTAGCGCGCGGAGCCGTCCTTCAGGTCCGGGAGAGGCCAGTGGGCGGACGACCAGGCCTCCAGGTGGCGGCCGAACCAGGCCCCGTCGAAGTCCAAGTCGGCCTGGATCCGAAAACGGCCGGCGGCCAGCAGGCGGCTACGCAGGCTTCGGACCCCGCGGATCGAGGGTTGAGCGCGGAGGAAGGCCAGGACCTGTTCGTGGACCTCCGGGGGCAGGGCGTGGCCGAGCAGCAACTGATGGTTCTTGCGCGCCAGCCAAAAGGCCACCCCTCCCATCATCAGGCCGATCAGGATCGAACCGAGCGCGTCCCAGCGCGGCTCGCCGGTCCATTCCGCCAGTCCGATCGCGGCGAGCGCCACGAAGACCCCGAGAACCGCGACCGCGTCCTCGAGCAAGACCGCGATCGCGGAGGGGTCGGTGGCGCGGCGCAGATAGGCGAGGAGGCCCTGGCCGCCGCGAGCGTGGCGGATCGCACGCAGGGCGGTGAGGAGCACCGCACCGTCCATCAGCAGACCGAGGCCCAGCACCCCGAAGTCCAGCCAGCCGGGGTGGAGCGCCACCGGTTCGATCAACCCCCGAATGCCGTGATAGACGGTGACTCCGCAGCCGAGCACGAAGACCCCCACCGCGGAGAGCAGCGCGAAGAGGAAGCGTTCCCCGCCGTACCCATAGGGATAGCGGGCGTCCGGGGGGCGCAGACTGCGCCGCAGCCCCACGAAGAGCAAGAGCTGATTGAAGGCGTCGGCGCCGGAATGGACCGCCTCGGAGAACATCGCCCCCGAGCCGGAATAGAGGAAGGCCAGGAACTTGACCGCGGCCAGTACGCTGTTGCCGACCAGCGCACCGAGAACCGCGGTCCGGGAGTTGGCGCTCAAAGGCGGCTAGTCGCCGTAGGAGTAGAAGCCCTCGCCGCTCTTGCGACCCAGCTTGCCGGCCTCGACCATGCGGCGCAGCAAGGGGCAGCAACGGTACTTGGGATCTCCGAGTCCGGAATGGAGGACGTCGAGGATGTTCACGCAGATGTCCAGGCCGATGAAGTCGGCGAGGGTGAGCGGCCCCATCGGGAAGTTGCAGCCGAACTTCATGGTGGTGTCGATGGCCTCACGGCTCCCCACCCCTTCCATCAGCGCATAGGCGGCCTCGTTGATCATCGGCATGAGGATGCGGTTGGCGATGAAGCCGGGGTAGTCGGAGGCGACGCCGACGACCTTCTCCAGGCCCTCCGCCCAGGCCACGGTGCGCTCCACGGTGGCCTCGCTGGTCCGCTCGCCGCGGATGATCTCGACCAGCTCCATGATCGGCACCGGATTCATGAAGTGCATGCCGATCACTTGCTCGGGGCGGGAAGTGGCGTTGGCGAGGCGGGTGATGGAAATGGAGGAGGTGTTGGAGGCGAGGACCGCGTCGGCCGGGGCGGCGGCGTCGAGAGTGCGGAAGATCCCGCTCTTGACTTCCTCGTTCTCGAACGCGGCTTCCACGACCAGACCGGCCTCGGCCACGGCTTCCTCGACCGCGCAGCCGGTGCGGATCCGGGCCAGGGCGGCGTCGGCCTCCTCGCGGGTCCGTCGTTCCTTGCGCACGAATCGATCCAGGGATTTCCGGATCGTGGCCATCCCCCGCTCCAGTGCGGCCTCGTTCACATCGACCATCCAAACCTCGTGGCCGTACATCGCGAAGGTCTGGACGATGCCATTGCCCATCGTGCCGGCACCGATCACGCTCACCCGGGTCTTGTCGCTCATGTTCGTTTCCGTTTCCGCGCCCCGGAGCAGGGCGCGTGG
>CAYVRL010000130.1:0-6445 GCA_964454065.1 uncultured Planctomycetales bacterium
CGTCGCGCCGCGGGAGTGATCGCCGCGGTCGGGACCGACGCCGGGAACCTCTTCATCACGCTGACCGCGCGCCAGTTGAATCCGGACTGCGTGATCGTGGCCCGCGCCGAAGATCCGAACAGTGAGCGCAAACTCCTCCGGGTGGGAGCCAACCAGGTGGTCCCTTCCTACCGCATCGGCGGGCGGCGGCTGGCCCAGGCCTTTCTCCGCCCCGGAGCCGTGGACCTGGCCGATCTGGCGCTGGGCGGAGGCCGACATCCCGTGGTGATCGAAGAGCTGTCCCTGCCCTCCCAGCTCCGCCCCGGCCAGGAATCGCTCGTCGGTCTCGGTCTCGGCCAGCGCTTCCGCCTGATCGCGGTCGCGGTGCGAAGCCCCGGCGGAGAGCTGCGCTTCAATCCCCGCGCCGATGCACCACTCCACCCCGGCGACCAGCTCCTGGTGATGGGCGAACGGGAGGCCGTGGACGCCTTCCAGGCCTACCTCGCGGAGTGAGTCCGATAGCACCAACCCACCCAGGGTGGATCGTCAGAGAATGGACTGACCGAAAGCGGAGAGGAGCAGGCGCTGAACGACCCGGGCACTGGCGTTGCCCTGGTCCAGGACGGGATTCAACTCCACGACCTCGCAGGAGACCATCTTGCGGGAATCGGCGATCAGTTCGAAGAGGAGATGGGCTTCTCGATAGGAAATACCCCCCGGGACCGGGGTTCCGACTCCGGGAGCGACTTCCGGATCCAACCCGTCCACGTCGAAGCTGACGTGGAAACCCGCGGTCCCGTCACGGATCACGGCGATGGCCTCCGCCGCCACCGAAGCCATTCCGCGCTCGTCGATCTCCCGCATGGTGTAGGCGTGTACTCCAGAGTCCCGGATGAGTTTGCGTTCTCCACCGTCGAGGTCCCGGATGCCGAGCAGGGCCACGTGTTCGGGGAGCACCTTGGGGCTGAAACCACCGATCCCGCAGAGTTCGGGATCACCATGTCCGAGCAAGTGAGCCAAGGGCATGCCATGGATGTTCCCGCTCGGAGAAGTTCGCGGGGTATTCATGTCCCCGTGCGCATCGATCCACAAGAGGCCCAAGGCCTGTCCGCGGGCGTGGAAATAGGAGGACACACCAGCGACCGATCCCATGGCGATGGAATGATCGCCGCCGAGGATCAAGGGCTGGGAATCCTCTTCCAGGACCTTGCGGACCCGGGTCGCCAGGCGTTCGCATACGTGGAAGATCTCCCGCTTGAAGCGGCGACTCACTTCGCGAGCGTCCCGGGTCTCCATGCTCGGAACCGCGATGTCCTGCTCCCTCTCGACTTCCAATCCGAGGGCGCGCAGGGAGGAAGCCACCCCGGCGATACGCAAAGCGCTCGGTCCCATGTCGGTCCCCCGGCGACTGGCTCCGAGGTCCATCGGCACACCCAGGATACGGATCATTCCGCTTCGACTCCGAGGACTTCGACGACCTCCTGGGCCCGCGCCCGCATCAACTCCTCCTGATCGGACTCCAGGTTCATGCGCAGCAACGGCTCCGTGTTGGAGGGCCGCAGATTGACCCACCACCAGCCGTGGGAACCGGGTTCGCCGAAGGAGAGGGTCACGCCATCGAGATGGTCGACCTCGCCACCCCGGAAGTGGGCCTCCACCGCGGCCAGGGCGGCGTCCTTGTCCGGAACCCGGAAGTTGACTTCCCCGGTGCTGTGGTACGGCATCAGTTCGTCCAACATGGCACTGAAGGGGCGTTCGCTGCTCGCGATCAGTTTCAAGACCGAGAGCAGGATGATCTCCGAGTTGTCGGCGAAGAAATTATCGCGGAAGTAGTAGTGGCCCGAGAGTTCTCCCCCGAAGGGAGCATCGAATTCACGCATGCGGGCCTTCAAGAAGCTGTGACCGACTCGTTCCCGGACCGGGCGCCCCCCCGCGGCGAGAATCGTTTCGGGCAGGATCCACGAGGAACGCAAGTCGTAGACGATCGCCGCGCCACTCTCGCCCTTCAGGATCTCGCGAGCGACCAGAGCGGTGATCACGTCGTTACCGATGATCCGCCCGGTTTCGTCGAGGAAGCAGCAACGGTCGGCATCTCCATCGAAGGCGGCACCGAGCTGGACCTCGCCACGACGTACCAGGGCTTGCAGATCGACCAGGTTCGCGGCCTTGAGGGGATTGGCTTCGTGGTTGGGAAAGCTGCCGTCCAGCTCGTAGTAGAGCCCCTGGTGGTGGATCTGGGGCAAACGCTCGAGGAGCCGGGGAAAGGTGTGCGCCGCCATCCCGTTGGCGGCGTCGGAGGCGAGCCGCACGGGAGCAGGAAGATCGGCCCAACGCAACACGTGATCCACGTAATCCGCCAACACGTCCACTTCCTCGACCCGCCCCCGGGAGGCCCGCGGCGCCGGGGCTTCCGGGGAGGTCGCCAAGGCCTCGATCTCGCGAATGCCGTCGTCCGAACTGATCGGGCGCGCTTCTTCCCGACAGAGCTTGAAACCGATGTACTCCTTGGCGTTGTGGCTGGCGGTCACGTTGACCCCGCCCGCGGCCCCGAGGTGACCGATCGCGAAGTAGAGTTCCGGTGTGGAGACCAGGCCGACGTCGATCACGTCCAAGCCGCCGTCGCACACTCCCTCCAAGAAGGCACCGTGGACTTCGGGGGCCATCGAACGCATGTCGCGTCCGAGTACCACTGGGCCGCGGCCGAGGAAGTCGGCGTAGGCGCGCCCGATCCGCCGGGCGAGGACGAGGTCGATCTGGTCGGGGTAGGTACCGCGGATGTCGTAGGCCTTGAAGACGGACATGGTCAAGCCTGGGCTTCGGGATCCAGGATGGTTTGCAGCGCCTGGGCGGCGCGGTCCACGTCCCCGTCGCGGACCATCCGGTGGGTGACGAAACGAATCAAGTTCTCGCCCAAGGAAAGGGCGAGGACTCCCCGATCCCGAAGCGCGGCTTCGAGCATCGGCGCGTCCAATCCCGGTTGGGTCACTTCGACGAAGAGAATGTTGGTGTCGATGTTGGGCTGGGCGATCCGCAACCCGGGGATGCCGAGGATCGCACCACCGAGCCGGCGGCAGCGGGCGTTGTCCTCGGTGAGGGTCGGAGCGACTTCCTCCACGGCCACCAGGCCACAGGCGGCGAGATAACCGGCCTGGCGCATGCCGCCGCCCATCCATTTGCGTACTCGCTTGGCGCGCTCGATGAAAGCACCGTTGCCCATCAACACGCTTCCGACCGGGCAGGAGAGTCCCTTGCACAGGGAAACGGAGAGTGAGGTACAGAGACGCCCGTAGACCGCGGGATCCACCCCGGTCTCGGCCAGAGCGTTGAAGAGTCGCGCACCGTCGATGTGGATCGGCAGTCCGCTCGAGGCGCCGAAGGCAGCGAGATCCTCCAAGTAGCCCATCGGGAGGATGCTTCCCCCCGAATAGAGGTGGGTCTGTTCGATGCAGATCAGCCCGGTGCGGGGCATGTGCAAGGAAGGGTGACGAACCGCGCCGCGGATCTCCTCCACTGGAATCACTCCGCCGACGCCCGCGATGGTGCGCACGTGGGCGCCCGCGACCCGGGCCAGCCCCCCGCCCTCGAATTGGAAGATGTGGGAGTTGGCTTCCACGATCACTTCCTCGCCGGGCTCGATGTGAGCAGCCACCGCGCACTGGTTGGACATGGTGCCGGAAGGATTGAAGATCGCGGCCTCGAAACCGAATAGGTCCGCGAAACGGTGCTCCAGAGCGGCCACGGTCGGGTCGTCGCCGAGCACCGCGTCCCCCACCTGGGCGGAGACCATCGCCTCCAGCATGCGCGGGGTGGGCAGCGTGACGGTATCGGAGCGGAAGTCGGAGTAGCCGTTGTCCGGCATCAGAGCCCCTCGATGAACCCCTTGACGCGCTGGATCCCCTCTTCCAGAGTGGGAATCGAGGCGGCGTAACTGAAGCGCAGATATCCTTCGCCCTCGGCGCCGAAGGAAGTTCCAGCCAGGCTCGCGACCCCTGCTTCGTTCAGGAGCCGGTCCTGGAGTTCGTTGCTCTTGAGCCCCGTTCCGCGGACATTCGGGAACACGTAGAAAGCGCCCTTGGGCAAGTGGCAATGGAAACCGGGTATTTCGTTCAGCAGCTTCACGATGTGCCTGCGGCGCCGGTCGAACTCCGAACGCATGGTTTCCACCGCGCTCTGGTCCCCTTGGAGCGCCGCCAAACCCGCCCTCTGGGTGAAGGAAGCGGTGCAAGAGTTGGAGTTGACCATCAGCTTGGCGATCAGGGCCGCGAGCGGCGGGGTCATCACCCCATAACCCAGACGCCAGCCGGTCATCGCGTAGGTCTTGCTGAAACCGTCGAGCAGGATCACCCGCTCGCGCAGCGCGGGATCGCTCATCGGACTGACGTGCTCCTCGCCGTCGTAGAGGAGCCGACTGTAGATCTCGTCGGAGAGGATCCACACCTCGGGACGATCGCGCAGGGCGGACAACACCTCCTCGAGCTGATCGCGCCCCGTGACCCCGCCGGTGGGGTTCGCTGGCGAGTTGAGGATGACCATGCGGGTAGCCGGAGTCAGCCGCGAGATGACGTCTTTCGGATCCAGAGCGAAACCGTTCTCCTCGCGCAGCGGACAAGCGACCGGCTTGGCCCCGGTGAAACGGATCATCGATTCGTAGATCGGAAAACCGGGGTTCGGATAGATGACTTCGTCCCCGGCCTCGACCAGGGCCAAGAGCGAGAAGAACATGATCGGTTTGCCGCCGGGAACCACCACGACCTCGTCGGCACCGACCTGGATTCCGCGGCTGCGACCGACTTCGGCGGCGATCGCCTCTCGGAAGTCGGGATGACCGGCGGCCGGTCCATAGTGGGTCCAACCAGCGCGAATCGCTTCCGCCCCGGCCTCCACGATGTTGGGCGGCGTGTCGAAATCGGGCTCTCCGATCTCGAGATGAACGATGTTCCGACCCTCGGCCTCGAGCTGCTTGGCACGGGCGAGGACCTCGAAAGCGGTCTCGGTTCCCAGACGGGACATCCGGGCCGCGAAACGGAGATCGGGCGCGGTCGACGTCATGACCGGGGCAGTCTAACGCTCTCCTCCCCGTTTCCTTTTCGTAACCCGAGCGCCTCCCCGGGCCCGCGAAGCCCCCCGGCACGTCCCTTGCTACCCTGTTCCCATGCCTCCTTCGCGGGTCCTCGTCCTGGGTCTACTCGCCACCGCCGCGGGTTGCTCGAAAACCGCCGACGTGGTGGTCTACTGCTCGCTGGATCAAGTCCATTCCGAACGGATCATCCGTCTCTTCGAACGACGCACGGGGTTGAGGGTCGATGCCCAGTACGACGTGGAGCGGACCAAGACCGTGGGCATGGTCAACCGCATCCGGGCGGAGCGGGCCCGGCCCCGGGCGGACGTGTTCTGGAACAACGAGATCGCCAATACCATCCTGCTCGCCGAGGAGGGGCTGACGCAGCCCTATCGCAGTCCTTCCGCCGCGGATCTCCCCGCTCAGTGGCGCGATCCCGCCGGGATGTGGACCGCCTTCGCCGCCCGCGCCCGGGTGATTCTCTACCGCCCGGACCTGCTCGGTCCCGGCCAGTCCCCCCCTCGCCGGGTCGCGGACCTGAATCGGGAACCCGAGGCCTCCATGGGTGGGATGGCGGCCCCCCTGACCGGAACCACCTTGACCCACTTCGCGGTCTTGTCCCTGCTCGATGGCCGCGAAGCCACGCTGGATTGGTTGCGGCGGGCCCGCTCCTCGGGTCTGCACATCGGCGCGGGCAATGCCGCGGTGATGCGCCGGGTCCGCGACGGGGACTTCGCCTGGTGCCTGACCGACACCGACGACGCCGCGGCCGCACGCCGCAACGGCTCCCCCGTGAAGATCCTGTTCCCCGACCAGGAACCGGGCGGTCGCGGCACCCTGTTGATCCCCAATACGATTTGCATGCTGGCCGGTGCCCCGCACCCCGAAGCCGCCCGCCGTTTCATCGACTTCGCCCTCTCTCCGGAAGTGGAAGCCCTCCTCGCCGCTTCCGATTCCGAGCAGATGCCTCTGCACCCCGACGTGGAGATCCCACCGGGAATGAAGCGCCCGGGGGTGGACTTCCGAGTGATGAAGGTGGACTGGGTCGCCGCCGCCCACGAACTCCAAGCCCGGCGCAAGGACTTCGAGGAACTCTTCGTCGAGTGAAGGCGGCCACCCTGCGCCGCTCGCCGAAGCCCTACCTGCTGCTGGCGATCCTCGCGACCTCCGCGGCCGCGTGGCTCCCGCTCGCCCCCACTTTCCTGCCGCTCCTCGACCCGCGAGAACTGGGCGCTTTCTTCGAACCGCGCTTGCTGGGCTTGATGGGTCGCACCCTCTGGATCTCGGCGGGTGCCGCCGCCCTCGCCGCCCTCTGCGGGGTCCCGCTGGGGCTGCTGGCGAGCCGCGTCCGCCTCCCGGGCCGGGCTCTCCTGGGCATGGCGCTGCCTCCTCCACTGCTCCTGCCCC
>CAYVRL010000131.1:0-6424 GCA_964454065.1 uncultured Planctomycetales bacterium
GATTGAAGCCGCGTTCGAGGTCTGCGATCACCAGGTAGCCGACCGGGACCAGGATCAGGGTCATCGCAGTGGCACTGATCATCCCGAAGATCAATGCCTGGGCCATCGGGGCGAGGAAACGCGCCTGCCCACTCGAGAAGAAGGCCAGCGGGAAAAGCCCCCCCAGCGTGGTCAAGGTGGTGATCAACACCGGGCGCATCCGCACTTCCCCAGCCCGCAAGACCGCTACCCCCAGACCGTGGCCCGCACGCCGGTGCTGGTTGATGAAGTCGACGAGGACCAAGGCATCGTTGACCGCGACCCCGGCCAAGGCCAGCATTCCGAGCAGGGTCATGAAGGAAAGGGGTTCGCCGATCACGGTGAAGCCGAAGACGACCCCCAGAGCCGCGAAGGGGACCGAGAGGAGCACCACCAGGGGCTGGACGTAGGACCGGAACAGGAAGGCGAGCAGAAAATAGATCACCACGAAGGAAATCACGATCGCTCTCCCCAGGGAGGCCATCGACTTCACGGTTTCCGCCTTGTCCCCGCCGATCGCGAGTTCCACGCCGGGGTATCGAGTCGTCAAATCCGAGAAGTGAGCGAAGAGCCGTTGCAGGATCTCGCGCGGGTTGCCCGCTTCGGTGACGTCGGCGCTGATCGTCACCGCCCGGGCGCGGTCGCGGCGAATGACCTGGGCGAAGCCACGCCGTTCACGGAGATCGGCGACCCGCGACAAGGGCAGACTGGCTCCGGTGGGAGAGGTGACCCGGAGATCCCGCAAACCCTGGAAACCGTGCCGGGCTCGTTCCGGAAGCCGTACCAGTAGATCGGCGGGGTCGCGCTCCAAGCGCAGGATGCGCGCCTTGTCACCGTGGAAGGCTCCCAGCACCGCCTGCGCCAGTCGCGACTCGTCGAAACCCAGGATCCGCCCCTCGTCGGAGACCGAGAGTCGGTATTCCCGCGGCCCGGGCTGGCGGTCGTCCCGCAGGTCCACCACCCCCGGGAAACCACCCAGGTAGGCCACGACTTCGGCCGCGGCGGCCACCCGCTTCCGCTCGTCACCGCCCTTCAGGCGCAGTTCGATGTCCGAACCGATCGGTCCGGCCTGGGGCTCGTCGAACTCCAGACGGTTCAGCCCGGGAATTCCCCGCAAACGGTGCCGTAGATCATCCTGGATCTCGGCGGTGCTTCGTCGCCGCTCCCCACCCTCGGCGAGTTCGACGAAGACCTGTCCCAGATTCCGACCGCTGCGATAGTTGGTCTGATCGGCATAGGTGGCGCCGGCCAGACCGACGTAGCTCTCCAGCTCCTCCGGAGGCAAGCTGCCCACCACCCTTTCCACCTCGCCGAGGACCGCGGAGGTTTGGGCCAAGGAGGACTCCGGTGGTGTCTCGAAGTCGACCATGAAGAGTTTGGCCTCGAACTTGGGCATCAGCACGAACTTCAGATGTCCGCTATCGAAGAAGGCCCAAGCCCAGAGCATCAGGGACAAGGCCCCCAGCAGGACCGCGTAGCGGTGACGCAACGCGATCCGCAGGCTCCGTTCGTAGAAACGGTGGAGGCCGTCGTACCAACGCCCCGAGGCGCGCCGGGAAAGGCGCGACACGGCGACCCCCTTTCCGTCCGGTTCCGGCATCCACTCCGCGAAGTGGGAAGGCAGAACGAGCAGAGCCTCTCCCAGGGAAGCGAGCAGAGTCAGGCCGGCGACCCAAGGGACGGGTTCCATCCACTTGCCGAGTTCCCCCTGGATCATCAGCATCGCCCCGAAGGCGGCGATCGTGGTCGTCACCGTGGTGACCACCGGCCAGGCCACTTCCAAGGTGCCGCGCAAGGCCGCATCCCGGGGCCGCATCCCGGCTTCGACATAGCGGTAAGCATTCTCCACCACCACGATCGCGTCGTCCACGATCATCCCGAGCACCAGGATGAAGGCGAACATGCTCAACATGTTCATGGTGATGCCGAGCAGACCCATGCAGAGCGCACCCCCGAGGACCGCCACGGGGATCCCGAGCGCGGTCATCAAGGCGATTCGCGCCTCGAGAAAGCCCCACAGCAGGAGGAGGACCAGGGCCAACCCGAACATCCCCGACTGCAACAGCGTCCGCAGGCGATTGCGCACGTAGATCGAGAAATCGGAGGAGACCCCGAGACCGAGCCCCTCTGGAAGCTGCGGACGCTCGGCGGCAACGAGTTCCTTGACCTCCGCCACCAATCGAATGATGTCGGCGTCGGGGTCCTTGGCCAGACTCAAGGAAGCGCTGGGATATCCGTCGTAACGGCTCAGGGTACGGGCCCGTTCGTGACCCAGACTCACCCGCCCCAGATCTCCCACCCGCAACAGACTGCCGTCCGGCAGGGCGCGCACGACCCTCCGCGCGATCCGCTCCGGATCGGTCTCCTCGCCGAGGATCCGCAAGCGCACTTCCCCGGCCCGGGTCTCCAAGGTACCGCCGGGCAGATTGCGCAGCGACAGCCCCAACGCCGCCGCGATCTGGGCGCGGGTGGTCCCGTATCGCTCGAGTCGTTCCTGCGGGATCTCGACCCGGATTTCGGGGCGACGCACCCCGAAGAGTCGCACCGAGGCCACCCCCGGCACCGCGCGCAACTTCTCGCGCAGGCGATCCGCGACCTTGCGCACCGTTTCCTCCTCGACCCGGCCGAAGAGATTGACCGTGATCACCGGGAACTCGATGCGCTGCTCGAGGATCCGGGGGCGTTCGGCGTCCTTCGGCCAGTCGCGGATCGCATCGACCTCCATCCGCAACTCGTCCAGGTATTCCGAGAGCTGGGTCCCCTCGCGGATCTTGATCAGGATGCGGGCCCAGTCCTGCTGGCTGATCGAATGGATCTCCTCGGTGCCCTGAACGCCGTCGGCGGCCTCCTCGATGGGGATCACGGCGAGCCGCTCCACTTCCTCCGGGGAGGCGTTCGGGAACACCACCTGGACCTCGGCTCCTTGCCGCGCGAAGTCCGGGAAGACCTCCCGCGGGAGACCGAACAACGCCACTCCTCCCACCGCGAGGACGGCGAGGAAGATCAGATTGGCCCCGACCGGGTTGCCGATCATCGCGCGGACGAGGGCACGCATCGCTTCAGTCCTCGAGAACCGCGACCGGGACACCGTCCCCAAGCATGTCCAGGTCGTCCACCGCCAGGAGCTCCCCGGGCGCCAACCCCTCGAGCACTGGAATCCAGCTTCGGCCTTGGGAGTCCACCTCGGAAAGCCCCAGTCGCAACGGTCGCGTCACGGCCCGCGTGGCGCGACCCGACCCTTCGACCACGAAGGCGGTGGGGACACCCTCCACCAAGCGATAGTCCTCGGGCCGCAACCACACCGCGCTGCGGGAACCGAGATCCACCTCCAGCACCGCGAAGACCCCGGCCGGAAGCCGACCCTGGGGGTTTTCGAAGGCCACGCGCAGTTCGCGGGCGCGGCTCTGCGGATCGGCCTCTCCCGAGAGGCCCAGAAGGCGCAGCTTCCCGACCTCGACCTCGGGGAAAGCGGGCATGTGCAGCCGCAACTCCGGCTCGGGTCCCAGGAACGCGCTCTCCGAATTGGGGAGCGGGGCACGGACGATCAGTTGGGAGAGGTCCAACAGCGTGCAGACCGGGGAACCCGGAAGCAGCCAGTCGCCCACTTCGGCGCTGGGCATCGAGATCCGCCCCGCGAACGGGGCGTGGACCTCGCTGCGAGCGAGTGCGTCCTCGGCGCGGCGGAGTGCGGCCAGGGCACTCTGCACCCGAGACTCCGCCGCGGTGGCCGAGGCCCGATCGGCGGCCAAGCGTTGCTCCGCTCGTTCCCGTGCGGAACGGGCCGCGACCCAAGCTCCCCGGGCCTGATCTCGAAGACTGGCGGCCGTGGAGCCGGAATCGAAGAGGCTTTGCTGCCGATCGCGTTCGCGGCGGGCCAGTTCCTCCTGTTCCCGGGCCCGTTCCAAGGCTCTCCGGGAACCGCTCCACACCGCCTCGGCGGCCTCCGCCTGAGCGCGAGCCAGGGCGTACTCGGCCCGAGCCTGATCCCGCGCCAGGGCGAAGGGCTTGGGATCCAGACGGAGGAGGGGCTCGCCCTCGGCCACGTCCGCCCCGAGTTCGAGGGAGGGACTGCGCCATACGACTCGGCCGGCCACGTCCACCGAGAGACGACTCCGCCGCCAGGGTCGGGTGTCCCCGTAGAGCCGGGCCACGCGGGGCCGCGCCACCCGACTCAAGCGCCGCACGTGGACCGGCGCCGGGGAGGGAGCGGGAGCCAAGGGCTCGGGTGGCGCGGGCCGAGTCATGTAGATGGCCCCCACTCCGAGCACGGCGACGACCAGCACGAGGAACACCGAGATCAGGCGAGAGGGACGACGGGGCATGGGAGTCTCCGTGGCCCCATTCCATCCTTGCCCCGGGGGAAGCACAACGAAACTGTAGAATCCCTGGCTTACAGGAGACTCCGTGCCCCATTCCCACGCCCATCCTCGTTCCGTCGAGGCCTCTTTCGAGGACCTCGGCCCCTGCCACCACCGCGTCCGGATCCGGGTTCCCGCAGCCCGGGTCCAGGAGGAGATCGAACACGCCTTGCGCCATGCGGCCCAGGGAGTGAAGATCCAGGGTTTCCGGCCCGGCAAGGTTCCGGCCAGCGTCTTGCGCCGCATGCTCGGCGAGGACGCGGTCCAGGAAGCCCGCGAACATCTCTTCCAGCACGTGATCCCCGAAGGATTCGAAAGCGCCGGGTTGCGGGTGCTGCGGCTCCTGGATTTCGACCCCTCCGGGATCGAGGTCGACGAGGAGAAGGACCTGGAGTTCTCCTTCGAGTGCGAAACCGTACCCGAACCCGAGCTGCCCCCCTGGGAGGAGATCTCGGTGGAGGCCAAGTCCACCGAGGCGACCGCGGAACAGGTGGATCAGGCGATCCAACAGATGGGCGGAGAGAACCCCGCTTTCGATCCCACGGAAGAGGGTGCTGCCCTCGACGACGAGACCCTCGCCGAGTGCTCGATCGTCTTCACCCGCGGCGAGGAAGAGGGTCCCGCTGCCAAGGACCTGAAGCTCGGCCTCGGCTCACCCCTCTACGGGACCGACCCGGAAGCATGGGAACGGGCGCTGCGCGGCGCCAAGGCCGGTGACGAGAAGGAACTCGAAGTCGAGTTCAAGGAAGGTTTCGAGAAGGAGGACTGGGTCGGTTCCAAGGGAACCGTCCGGATCGTGGTCGACTCCTTGGTTCGACCCCGACCGGCCACCGAGACCGAACTGGTCGAGCGGCTCGACGTCGAGAACGCGGAACGGCTCCGGGAACGGATCGCCCAGCAGATCGGCGCCCATCTCGAGCGCGAGGAACGCAGCCGCCAGGTCTGGTCCGCTCTGGAGGAAATGTGCCGCATCCATCCCTTCGAACTCCCCTCGCGACTGGTCCGCGAGGAAACCGACTCCGCCCTCGAGGAGCAGGTCCAGCGGATGACCGCGAACGGCGCCGAAGAGGCCGAGGCCCGCGCTGAACTCGAGAAGATGCGCGACAAGCTGGAGGAAGAGGCCGTCACCCGTTTGCGACACTACTTCCTGATCCGCCGGATCTCGCAGCGGGATGGGATCCGGGTCAACCGCAACGATCTCGATCAGGCCTTCCGAGAACTCGGGAAACGCCACGGGGCCGATCCCAAGACCGTCCAGGCCTTCTACGAGGAGAAGGGCTGGACCGACCGGCTGGTCAGCGACATCCTGGAGGAAAAGGTCCGGCGACACATCTGGGAGCGTCTCCAGGAGCAGCAGCAAGGGGCGCTTGAGTCGGCTCCCGCGGCCGAGTAGTTTCTTCCCAGCCATGAGCGACACCGCACCGACCACCCAGGCCTTCAGCGTTCCCTACGTCATCGAGAAGACCGGCCGCGGAGAACGGGTCTACGACCTCTACTCCCGGCTGCTCGAGGACCGGATCATCTTCATCGGGACCGAGATCAACGACATGGTCGCGAACGTGGTGGTCGCCCAGCTCTTGTTCCTGCACAAGATGAACAAGAGTCAGGACGTGCAAATGTACATCAACTCTCCGGGCGGTTCGGTCACCGCCGGACTGGCCATCTACGACACCATGCAGTACGTGGACTGCGACGTGGCCACCTACTGCATCGGGCAGTGCGCCAGCATGGGAGCGGTCCTGCTCGCCGGCGGAGCCAAGGCCAAGCGTTTCATCCTCCCCAACTCTCGGGTCATGATCCACCAGCCCTGGGGCGGTACCCAGGGGACGGCCGCCGACATGGAGATCCAGGTCAAGGAGATCCTGGGCCTCAAGCAGCGCCTGAACCAGATCCTCGCCAAGCACAGCGGCAAGACCTTGAAGCAGATCGAGAAGGCCACCGACCGCGACAACTTCCTCTCCGCGGGTGAAGCCGTCGATTTCGGGCTGGTCGATCAAGTCATCGGCGCGGTCTGATTCCGCTCGGGGGCTCTCCCCTTCGGTCCTCCC
>CAYVRL010000132.1:0-6414 GCA_964454065.1 uncultured Planctomycetales bacterium
GGCGAGATCCCGAGGAATGGTGCCGCACCCCACGGCCACGAAAGGTCCGTCGGCCCGTGCCCCGGCCCCGTGCAGCGCGCGCGCCACCACTTCCTTACCGGTCCCCGTCTCCCCGGTGATCAATACGGGAACGTCGTGCCCCGCAAAGGTGTTGATCCGCTCGGCGACCGCTTTCATGGCGGCGGACTCTCCCACGAGACCATGGGGGCGTCCCTTCTCCTGATCCACGAGCTTCCGCAGGCGCAGGAGTTCGGCGCGAGTCCGCTTCAGGTCCGCGATTCGCTCCAAACGCAACTGAAGCTCCTCGAAGGGAAAGGGTTTGGTCAGGAAGTCCGCCGCTCCGTTCCTCATCGCTTCCACGGCGTTTCCCACGGTACCGAAGGCCGTCATCAGTAAGACCTCGATATGGGGATAGCGCTCCTTGATTTGCTTGAGGAACTCGAGCCCGTCCATTCCGGGCATGCGCAAGTCGGTCAGAACAGCGTCCCAGGATCCCTCTTGAAGTTCCGCAAGAGCGGCAAAAGGGCTCTCGGCGGCGGCGGCCGCGAAGCCCGCGGCGCGAAGCTGGCGGGTAGTGGAGACCCGAATGAGCTTGTCGTCATCGACGACCAGGATCTTCAGCAGTTGTTCGGGGCCATTCATGTCGATTCAGGGGCCGGAAGCTCGAGTCGAACCACGGTTCCATGACCGAGCCGACTATCGATCCGGATGCGTCCGCCATGATCTTCGACGACTCGGCGGGCCAAGGCAAGGCCGAGTCCGGAACCTTCTTCTTTCTCCTTGGTGGTGAAGAAGGGATCGAAGACCTTATCCAAGTTTTCGGGAGCGATTCCGACTCCATTATCGGCGACTTCCAAACGCACCCAGCGCCCGTCCGCATCCTCGACGAGCAAGCTCCTGACCATGACCTTCCCGCCCCCACGAGTAGCATGGATGGCGTTGTCCAGAAGATTGATCAGGATTTCACCGAACGCGTCTCGATCGAGTTCGACCGGAGGAAGGTTGGCAAGGTCCCGGACCAGTTCCACCCCCGCCTTGTCCAACCTCGGATCGATGAAGCGAATCGAGTCATCCACCAGAGAGTCGATGTCCGTGGGTTCCTTCTCCTGCACGCCACGACGCCCATAATGAAGCAACCGTTTGGTGACCGCTTCGATTCGAAGTAAGCCCTCATCCATCATGGCGAGCGTTTCCCGGTTCAGCTCGTCGTCGGGAGGAAGACTCTGACGCAAGAGAGAGATGCAGTTCATCACTCCGTGGAGAGGGTTCCGCACTGAATGCGCGACCCCGGCGGAGAGTTCTCCAACCCGCGCGAGGCGCTCGCGGGCCAGGACCACTCGCTCCCGTTCTCGCACTTTCCGCTCCGCGGCAACCCGTCGGACTTCGACGGAGCGAACGAAGAATACGACACCGAAGAGCATCAGGGAGAAGGCGGTCAAGAAGCCCATCAAATAGGTAGGAGAGCGCCAGAAGTCGTGGAAATCATGCCCGGCGCCGACCAGCTTGAGAGCCAGATGGTGGTGCGGGATCCAACCGAAGAACTCCGCCGCCACCGAGCCTCCGAACAGGAGCACGGCACAGACCACCATCAAGTAGGCCTGGCCTCGGGAAAGGAGCATTGCACCGATCGCCATGTGAAAAGCGAAGAACATGAAGAACGGGTTCTCCAGGCCCCCGCTGAAATGGAGGAGCAAGGTCAAAGCGCAAAGATCGCAGACGATTTGCAGGGCGAGCGGAAGAGCCTCACCCTGATCGGAATCCAATTCATCCGAAACCAAACGAGCGTGCTGGAAGAAGAAATTGGCGAAGACCATCCCCCCGGCGACGAGGAACAGGGGCACCGGAGAGAGCACCCAGTTCAGGAGTGCCGCACTCAGGGAAGTCACCAGGACGCCGGCGATCGCCCACCAGCGGAGCCGAATCAGCCATTCGTGCCGCAACACCGGCCCCGGGTGGTCCTCTCTGCCGCCCAGGAAGGTGGAAAGGAAACGGGGGCTCATCGAGGTTCAGGAGCGGCAGCGGGCGCTGGAGAGGGATCGGCGGAAGTCTGCTTGGTGGGGGACGCTTCCGCTTTCGAGGACTCCGTGGCAGATGTTTCCCCGGAGTAGTCGAATCCCTCGGCCTTGCCATATGCGTAGAAGTTGACCTTATAGGGACCGTACAGGTTGGTCACGATGATCAACCTCTCCGGGTGGAAACCTGGGGCGTATTCGTCCCCGAAGAGGTCCAGTCCTTCCTCCGTCACGATGATCCCGGCGGGAAGATAGAGGTTGCCGGGTTCCACTCCGGGGCCACCGAAGAACATCTTCGGCTCTCCACTGTTCTTGTCCAGGATCTGGCAGTTCTCGAACGCCGCATCCACGACGAAGAGGTCATCGTCGAGGAGAGCGATCCCCTTGGGCCTCGCGAACTGTCCGACGACGTCCCCAGGACCACCGATGAAGCGCAGGAATTTCCCTTCCGGACTCCAAACGAAGACTTGGCAGCTCACCGAATCGACCACATAACAAGTACCATCATCGTCCACCGCGATGTTGGTGGGAGCGGTGTGTCGATGATCCGCTCCGGGATCATTACCGAAGTCGAGGATTTCCTCGCCACTCTTTCGATCCAGGACCCTCACTTTGCGCTGCCCCGCATCCACGACATAGAGTCGATCTCCCATCACGTCCACGTCCACGGGGCGGGAATCGTCCCCCCAAGGACCGAACTCGTCTACATATTCGAAATTGGGAGAGAGGACGACGATCTGTCGCCGACCGAGATCCGCGATATAGAGTTTTCCGTCCGCCGCGAAGGCCAAATTGGAAGGTTTTTGCAGGACCGCCCGTCCATCCAGGCGCAGGAAGTCCATCTTGTGGGCCTTGAAGTCCAAAGTCAGCACCGCGCCTTGCTGAATGTCGCATACATAGACCAACCCTCCATGAACGACTGCGCCGTAGGGGGCCATGAATCCCTTCTTGACCGACTGGTCGCCGAAGAGAAGGGCATCCAGCGCGCTGCGCCCGGGTTCGATATCAGTACCCAAAGAAACATAGCGGAGGAACTGGACCCGGGGAGGATCCGGGGCGGGGGGATAGAAAACGATGGGAGATTCATGCTTGGTCGAGGCCGAGCCACAGCCCGCGAGCAGGGGCAGGAACACGGCGAGCACGGCGAGAGGGATGCGAAGGCTCGAAGGGAAGGAGGCAGGGTGGCGCTGTTCCATGGCTTTCGGGAGGTGCACGGACCCGCCGGACAACGGGAGTCTAGCACCTCATCTGAGGTGACAGCTTAGACATAACCCATTCGAGAGACATTGCGAGGCATCCTGGTCGCTTGGGAACCTCCGTCGAACCCGACTCGTTCGCTGGATCTCCGCGCGGCGGAACCACCAAAGCCCACCGGCCGGTAAGCGAAGCCCGGTGAAGCGGCCCGTGACCAAGGGCGAAACGGACCCGGGCCGTTCAACGATTCCGTCGCGCCAACCTCCGCGCCAAGCTCATTTGATGTGACAGCTCAGGCAGAGCCCACTCGGAGCTCCCTGGGAAGCTTTTTGGGCTACCCTGAGCAGGTGGGTTCCGGGAACCGACTCCCCCGGTTGATCGTGAACGTCATGGCAGGAGGAACACTGCAGAGTCGTCCCGCCTTCCAAGACGTCCGCAATGGTCCCGGACCCGCCGATGGGGCTGGTCTTGGGTTGTAGATTCGGATCGGCGGTTTCATCGTATTCGACGGAGATCGGGTGGGTCTTACCGAGATCTCCAGCATAATTGGGGCCCGGGATGATGTTGTTGGGGTTGTAGTCGTCCATGAAAACGAGCCCCCCCGCGTACTTGCCGAAGGTGTCGATGCCGACCGTCCCGTCGTGGCAACCGAGGCACATCTTGGAGTAGCCCGTGGGTTGGGAAGCGATCGCGCCATCCAGGGTGCTGCTGCTGTACATCGTATAGGTTGCACTGGAAAGGGCGTGATTCCACAGCAACCCCACGTCCCCGTAATGGGCCGCGTTGGAGTGGTCGTGGGGCACGTGGCAAACGCCGCAGATCTCTTCGCGTTGGTTCCATCCCCCATTGGCAGGCAACTCCGCCGCGCCGATGTCGTCCGTGAAATTGTGCGGAGAACCCGGTGCCGAAATCCCGCCACTGCGCGCTTGAGCGGAAAGTGGCATCGAGAGCAGAAGGGTAGCGGAAAGCACCAGGATCACGGGCGGGATCTTCATTTCTCTGTTCGAGTCATTCGGGGAAGGCACGGGAAGGAAAGCAGAGCATCCGGGGGCCCTTTCGGACCCCCGGATCAGCGTTGGGGTGTAGATCCGTCACTCTCCGGACGGGATTACTTGATGTGGCAAGTCAGGCACAGACCACTGGGGGTTCCAGTGGCAGCGGTCTGACCGACGCGCAGCAGGTGAGTTCCGGGGACCGACTCACCGGGCTGGTCGTGAACATCGTGGCAGGAGGAGCACTGCAGGATAGTGCCGCCTTCGAGAACGTCCGCGATGGTGCCGGAACCACCCATCGTGGCGGTCTTGGGCTGGAGGTTGGGATCAGCGGTCTCGTCGTATTCGATCGAGATCGGGTGGGTCTTGCCCAGATCGCCAGCGTAGTCCGCGGACGGGATCTGCCAGTCCGCATCGAAGTCCTGGATGAAGACGGTACCACCAGCGTACTTGTCGAAGGTGTCGATGCCGACGGTTCCATCATGGCAGCCAAGGCACATCTTGGAGTAGCCGGTGGGCTGGGAAGCGATCGCGCCGTCCAGGGTGCCGCTGCTGTACATGGTGTAAGTAGCGCTGGAGAGGGCGTGGTTCCACAACAGACCAACATCACCGTAGTGGGCAGCGTTGGCGTGGTCGTGCGGGACGTGGCAGACGCGACAAATTTCCTCGCGTTGGTTCCAACCGCCGGAGGCCGGCAGTTCGGGGTGAGCGGGGTCGTCGTCGTCAGCGAAGTTATGGGGGGATCCGAAGGCCGCGATGCCTTGCCCGTTGCCGCCTTCGCGGGGGCCCTGGGCCATTGCGGTGGACCCCAGGAAGGCCAGGGATCCGATGGTGAGGAAGACTGTGAGGGTTCTCATGGGTTGCTCCGTTTCGGAGGGCGTCAGGTTTTGGGAGAGTGGGAGCTTCGCTCCACGCTGTCTGGAAGCCCTGGTGGAAGCCTCCTTCATGCCCCGTTTGGCAACTTCCGTGCCATCCCACATTTTTCCAGGGAAAGCCCTCAAGTTGCCTTCCGCGGGTGCCGCAAAGGTCGTTTTGCCGAAGTCTCGGCAACCCGGACGAAATCTCGGCGGAGCGAATTCCTGGAACTCCCCCCAGTCCCGATTCCCCTCCCCCCGGGGCGGAACGGGGTTTGCTGATGGTTTGGGTCGCTACCCCTCCTCCACCACCCTTCCCACCCGCCCTCCCTGATGGCATCCCCTTCGTCCCCGGCCCCGCCCTCCCGCCGCGAGCGTTGCCGATCCTTCGTCAACTTCCTCGGATCCGTCCAGTTCGCGACCGTCTTGCTCCTGATCGGGATCGCAGCCATGGCGGCGGGAACGGTGCTGGAATCCCATCAGGGCGCCCTGGTCGCCCAGAGCTTGGTCTACCGCAGTGCTTGGTTCACCGCTTTCCTGGTCTTGATCGCCCTCAACCTCGTGATGGCGGTGATCAAGCGCCTTCCCCTGCGCAAGACTCAGCTCTCCTTCGCGGTCACCCACTTCGGCATCCTCCTCCTCCTGGTCGGGGCCTGGGTGTCCCATTCCTTCGGCTACGAAGGAAAACTCTATGTCCGGGAGGGCGAGGAGAGCCACGAGATCCTGATGAACGGGCTGGATCTGGTGGTGGAACGCCCCTCGGCCGATCCCACCGCGCCCCCTCTGCGCCATTCGGTGGCATTGCCCGATCGTTCCTCCCTGGATGGTTTCCGGATCCCGCCGGAGCGAAGCGGCGATCTGGACATCGAAATCCTGCGCTTCCTCTACGACGGTTTCCTGGACCATCAGCTCGTTCCCTCTCCCCAGGATGGGCCCGGCCTCTGCTTCCGGATCGACGGGAAAGAGGGCGAGTTCCGGGATTTCCTCCTTGCCGGGGATCCGGATCGCCGCCAGATCGACACGGGGCCCTTCCACGTCCAGTTCCTTTCCTTCACGAAACCGGAAGATCTCGCGAGCGCCACCCGAGCCCTTCCGCCGGGGAGCCAGGTCATCCTGACCCCTGCGGCGGGGTCGGACCCGATCTCGGTCCCTCTTCCCGAAGACCTGGGAAAGACCATCGACTGCGGAGATGGCTTGTCGATCACGGTCGAGAACTTCTACCTCCATGCTCGGATCGGCGACGAAGGCCTGAGGGACGACCCTTCCGCGCCGCTCAATCCCGCGGCGGTGGTGACCCTGCGCCGGGGCGACCGTGAAGAGACCCGCACTCTCTTCAGCCAATTCCCCGATTTCAATACCCGC
>CAYVRL010000133.1:0-6381 GCA_964454065.1 uncultured Planctomycetales bacterium
ATGGCGAGAACCCACATCAGGCGGCGGGCTTCTATCCGGATCCGGGTCGACGGGGTCTGGGCGGCGCGGAGGTCCTCCCCGGAGGCAAGGAACTCTCCTACAACAATTGGCTGGACTTGGATGGCGCGGTCGGCGCGGTCAACGACCTGCCCACCCCCGCCGCGGTGGTGCTGAAGCACACCAACCCCTGCGGCGCCGCGCTGGGCGAGGATGCGGCATCCGCGCTCGCTCGCGCCTGGGAAGGGGATCCGATGTCCGCCTTCGGTTCGGTGATCGCCCTGAACGCCCCCTTCGATCCGGCCTGTGCGGAATTCCTGGCGGGGCCGGGGCATTTCGTCGAAGTGATCGCCGCTCCCGCCTTCGCTCCCGCGGCGGTCGAGCGTTTGCGCAACGGCCCCAAATGGGGGGCCAAGGTGCGGCTGGTGCGGGTCCGGGATTTCGGCAGTCCTCGGGAGCAGCTCGAAGGGCGGCGTCTTTGGGGAGCGATGCTCGTCCAGAGCAGCGACTCGCGGAACGCTTTCGAGGAAACGTTCTCCATCGCGGGAGCGGTGCCTCTTCCGGAGGGACGAGAGGCCGATCTGCGCCTCGCCCAGACCCTGGTCAAGCATCTCAAGTCGAATGCGGTATGCCTCGTTCGGGACGGGATGCTGGTGGGAGCCGGGGCGGGACAGATGAGCCGGGTGGACTCCTGCCGGATCGCGGTGGAGAAGGCCGGCGATCGGGTCCGCGGCGCGGTTGCTGGGAGCGATGCCTTCTTCCCCTTTCCCGACGGACCGGAAGTCCTCGCGGAGGCCGGAGTGATCGCGATCGTTCAGCCGGGGGGGTCGATTCGCGATGCCGAGGTGACCGCGGCCTGTGATCAGCGGGACGTCTGCATGGTGCATACCGGCATTCGTCATTTCCGGCATTGATTCCGCCCGGGCCGGAGCCGCCAGTTCAAGAACTCCTAAACCCCGAGAGGGACGCAAGCTCGGGGATTGTCACGATTCTGTAATTCCTTCCCTTTTTCTCCCTTTTTCTTCCTTCGATTAAGAGCTATCCCCGAAGGACCGCCGGTTCCCCCCGCCACGCCCGGCCATCATCAACCGATGAAGCTTCTCCCCAGAGGCCATACCCCCCCGGGCCGTCGAGTCGGCGCGTTGCTCCTCGTCGGGGCTACCGTTTTCTTCCTAGGCGGTTTCCTGCCTGCCCAAGAGGAGGCTCCGAGCTGGGATTTCCACGGCCGCCTCGATGCCAGTTGGCGATACCGGAATCAGGATCGCCGGAATCAAGCGGACAACGAGGGGTTGTTCTCGGCCAACCTCGATGGCGTCGCCAAGGATTCCGATGGCGCGGAAACCTTCCGTTTCCACTTCGATGGTTTCGCCACCGCGGACTACAACGGTCTGGAGCGGCCAGGTGACTCCTTCTACGGCCTGGCGGACACCCGAAACAACAACTTCCGTTCCTTCGTCTACGGCGCCTGGGCCGAAACCCCGGCTCTCGCGGACGGAATGAAGCTCCGAGTCGGACGACAGGAGGTTCACCGGGAGGATGCCCTCTATTTCGATGGGGTCCGTGCCGACTTCAGCAATGGCTCTCCCTGGAGCGGGGTGGTCTACGCCGGTGCCCCGGTGCGCTTCTACGAGTCCAACCGGAGCGGCGATTTCCTGGGCGGTGTCGGGTTGCGCTGGCGTGCCCGTCGTGGTCTGAGCTTCGGCGCCGACGAAATCTATCTGAAGGACCGCAATCCCGTCGCGGACCGAAGCCTGAAAGAGGTGAAGAACAACCTCACCATCTTGTCTGGTCGCTGGTACCGCGATGAACACACTCTGGTGCGGGGATCGTCTTCGTGGATCGATGGGCACTCGCGCCGTGCCGAGCTGTCGGTGTTGTGGAATTTCCCCGAAACCGGTTGGTGGTCTCGAATTCAACTCCGCCGCCAGAACGATTACGGCGAAGTGGTTGCGACCGATCTCTCGCCCTTCGCGGCGACTCTGGGGGATGTCGCTCCCTACTGGAGCGGCAGCGCCGAGATCCGCCGCCGGATCGCGACGGGAACCGATCTGGGAATCGGATATCAAGGTCGCTGGCTGGAGAGCAGCCAGGACGCGGGTCTCTACAACCGCGAGTACGACCGTTGGTTCGCCACCTTGAGCCAGGACGACCTCTTCCTGACCCACCTGCGAGCGGGCATCCGTGGCGACATCTGGAACGCGGATCACGCTCATTCGGTGGCTGGGGGGGCGTTCGCCGCCTACGAACCCGCCAAGGGCCAGCGCTTCGAAGTGGGAACGGATTTCCTGAAGTACCGCTTCGATATCTTCACCGGGCGTGAATACCTGGACGATCGCCAGGTTTACGCCCGCTTGCGCATCCCGGTGATGGAGGACACCTCCTTCCGCTTCCGGGTCGCGAGGGATCGCTCCCAGTTCGGTACCGACTACCTCCTCGAGGCCGCCCTGGCCCTGGAGTTCTGAGATGGCCTTCCGCTCCAGACACCTGTTGATGTTCGCCGGCAGCGTGGCGCTCTTCGTCGCGGCCTGCGCCTTGTTCATTCCGGCGCCGCGCCCCTTGGTGCCGGGCCGGGCGGGCATCTTCCCCCACGCGGTCCATGTCGGAGAGGACGTGGGCCTGGAGTGCACCGACTGTCACACGACCGCGGAGGAATCGGCCCAGGCGGGGATGCCCACCTTGGACGTGTGCTGGAATTGCCACGACCAGGGCGTGGACCAGGACACCCCGCTCGAAGAGCAGCCCGCCGGCTTCATCCTCCCCGGAGATCAGGAACCGACTTGGACCTCGGTCACCAAGCTTTCGGTCCAGACCAAGTTCTCCCACGCCAAGCACCTCGAAGCGGGCGCCTCTTGCGAGGACTGCCACTCCGGAGTCTCCCAATCCGAAGTCGTTTCCCGGGATTGGAAAGTCGGGATGAACGAGTGCATGTCCTGCCACCAAGGTCTCGGCGTGACGGTCCAGGACTGTCAGGATTGCCACGAAGGCCTGGATCAGGACACCATGCCGCCCAACCACACCGCGGACTGGCAACGGATCCACGGCGCCTATGGTTCGGACGGCGCTTCCTGGGACGGGGCCCCCGAACAGAACTGTTCGCTGTGCCACACCCAGACCTCCTGCGACAGCTGCCACAAGCGGACTCAGCCGCAGGACCACACGGAGCCCTGGCGTGAGCGCGGGCACGGCTTCGCGGCCCAACTCGACCGGGATCGCTGCGCGACCTGCCACACCGAGGCTTCCTGCGATCGCTGTCACCGCACCGCCCTTCCCGTCACTCATGGTGGCATCTGGGGTGGGACGACCAGTGCTCACTGCGCGAGCTGCCACTTGCCGCTCGGCTCTGACGACAGCTGCTCGGTCTGCCACAAGGGCACGCCGAGCCACCAGCAGGCACCGCTGCGTCCTGGTCCTCCCCACCCCGGGGCGACCGCCGATTGCCGATCCTGCCACACTCCACTCGACCACTTCGACAACGGCCAGGATTGCACCTTGTGCCACCGTTGACCGCCAACAACAAAGCCCACACCGGAACCATGAGGCTCTTCCGAAACCCCACTGCCCTGCTCCTCCTCGCAGCTGTCGCGACTACGCCCGGCTGCTTCAACAACTCCGGAACGACGACCGGTCCTGTGAGTCTCGCCTTCGCGGGCACCGTCACCGGCGCCGCCGGTGAGGCGATCGCGGGCGCCACGGTTTATCTCGTCCCCACCACCGCGGTGGACATGACGCCGATTACCGCGGAAGACCTGCGCACCCTCACTTCGACCAACCGGGACGAACCCCTCGAGGACGCGGTTGCGAACTCGGGAGCGACCTTCTCGCAGGCGGTCACCAATGGTTCCGGGGCCTTCCGTTTCGAAACGGTGCCCGATGGCCTGTACTTCGTGTACGTGGCACCGACGGGAACCGAGTATCTGCCCGGAGGGAGCTGGTGCCGGAATTCGGTGGCAGCCACCGGGTTGCGTGGCAACGAGCACGCCACCATCCAGATCTCCTCCTCGCCGACCAGCGCCGCGACCTTCGTGGGCATGTCGCAATGCCTGACTTGCCACCCGGACAAGAGTACGGAAGAGGGTGTGGCGCACCGGCTCGGCTTCACCGTGCCGAACCAGTTGAGCGCCCTCCAGTCCATGGACGAACACCCCGAGCTCTTCGACGGTCTGGCCTTCTTCCTGGATGGCACGGTCTACACGGATGGAACTCCGGTGTACATGTACGACCCGGATTGGAGCCGTGGCTTCGACAAGTTCCAGACCAGCCTGAGCGATCCCTCCACCTCCGGCGGAACGGTGTATGCGAAGCTCTGGCTCTGGCACGACACCGCGACCGGTGCTTACAACATCACGATCGAGAACGTCATCAACCCGGCCGACCCGAACAGCCCTGCGACCCGTGAGGTCAAGCTGGACTACGGCGGCGGCGTCCTCAAGCAGCGCTACATGATCGCGTGGCCGGGTCTGAACGGTCTCTACCCCTTGCTCCAGTACCAGACCCAGGGAGACGACGCCAAGTACGACCGGACCCGTAAGCAGTTCCGCGACTACCACTTCGATTTCTACTGGGACAACGCTGGCACCACGGGAGTGGGCACCGACGACGTGATCAAGACCCCGTCCATCTCCAAGAACATCAACCTGAACTGCATGGGCTGCCACGCGACCGGTTACACCCAGTTCCAGGACTCGGTGACCGGAGAGGTTCTCTGTGATTCGGTGGAGGACCCCAACGGCGAATACGACATCGATGGGGACGGGAATCTCAACGATCTGAACATCGGTTGCGAGACTTGCCATGGCCCCGGTTCCGAACACGTGGCAGCCAACGCGGCCCGCTACATCGTCATGCCGCCGGACATCACGCCTTCCCGGGAGGTCATGCTTTGCGATCGGTGCCACGATCGTCTGGAGGGGAATGGGCCCTTCGCCCACAACGACATTCCGATGAACTCCTCCGGGCAGTTCCCCCCCGCGGGGATCAGCCGGGACGACTACCTCAACAACTACGTGGCCACGTTCGCACCGGCGGCTTCGAAGAACTGGCCTGACGACATCCACGCCAAGGCCCACCACCAGCAGACCCCGGACTTCTACTAGTCTCTCCATTACCGGAACGGGACCACCCTGCTCACTTGCACCACTTGCCACGATGTGCACGGCGGGACCGGCTACGAGCGGGTTTTGGTTGCCGACCCCGATGCGCATGAGCAGCCCCTGTGTCTGCCTTGCCACAACGCGGACGTCGGCAACGTGCCGGACCACACCGCCAAGATGATCGGGGTGGCCCACGGCACGGCGGTCGCAACCTGCGTGGATTGTCACATGGTGAAGACGGCCAAGAGTGGAGCGGGACAGTTCGGCTTCCTGCTGGGTGCCCCGACCGGGACCAGTACCGACGCGGACATCACCTACTTCATCAACGACATCACGTCCCACGTCTTCGACGTCCCCCGCAAGACGAACGTGGGCATCAAGGGAGTCCAACCCGCCAAGGCGATGCCGATTCCCTACGTCAACTCCTGTGGCACCTGCCACGACCCCGCAAACCTCCAGTACTGACCTCCTAGGGTAGCTGGCGGCGGCCGGGAGGCTCCTTCCCCTGACGGCGGACGGATCCGCAAGAATGGGTGGGTGCTTCCCGCCGCCGCCCTCCTCTTCCTGGCTCTCCAGAACCCCACCGCGTCCCCGCTCGAACCGGGGGCGCGGTGGCCCGATTTCGCGGCAAGCCCCGCGGGGAGCCCGCCGATGCTCCTCTGGACCGCGGCCGAAGGATCGGGAGTTCACCGTTTGCTCGTCGCCGAACTCGGCCCGAAAGGCTGGATGACACCGATGGAGGTGGCGCGCGGCGAGGATTGGTTCGTGAACTGGGCGGATTTCCCTCGAGCGGCACGGAGTGCCTCGGGGCAGGGCTTGGTGACCTGGTTGCGGCGAACGGGGGACTCCCCCTACGCCTACGAGGTCCGTTTCGCGATCCGGGAGCCGGGAGGCGCTTGGAGGTCTCGGGGAGTCCTACACGAAGACCGAAAGCCGGGAGAGCACGGCTTCGTGTCCTTGCTCCCCCTTGCCCGGGATCGAGGCTTCTTCGCCGCCTGGTTGGATGGACGGGGAAGGGAATCGATGGGTCTCTACGCACGCAGGATCACTCCCGAGGGGGGCCTGGGAGAGGAGTTCTCCCTCGATCCCCGTACTTGCGATTGTTGCCAGACCGACGCAGTGTTGCTCGCGGACGGAAGCGTGGTGATCGCCTATCGAGATCGTTCCGACGAGGAGATCCGTGATATCGCGGTCGTGCGGGGTCGTCCTGGGGACCCCGCGAGTTGGACCGAGCCCCGTCGAGTCCATGCCGACGAATGGCTCATGCCGGGTTGTCCGGTCAATGGCCCTGCTC
>CAYVRL010000134.1:0-6362 GCA_964454065.1 uncultured Planctomycetales bacterium
CCCTCAATTTTCCGCGATTTCTCGAAAAAAGCAAGCCGAAAGGGTCCGGCTACTAGATATCGACGGAAAAGGGGGTTTTCCTGCACAAAATGAGGAGGGGCCGTCACCCGACCCCTCCTGGAAGGATACCCTCGGGGAGGGAACTAGCTGCGCGCGCGCTCGCGGCGGGGCCGACCACCGTCCCGACCGCCCCGGCCGGAGGGCCGACCGCCCCGATCTCCACCTCGGCGACCACCGCCGCCGCTGGGACGCTGGGCGCTCTCGATGGCGGCCGCGACCTCCTCCTCGGGAAGCAGGGCCACCCGCCGGGAGACCCGGACCTTGCCGGAGGGATCCACCGAGACCACGACGACCTCGATCTCGTCCCCTTCCTTGCAAACGTCTTCCACTTCCTCGACCCGGCCCTCGGCCAGCTCGGAGATGTGGCACATCCCCTCGCGACCGCCGCCCAGATCCACGAAGCAGCCGAAAGGCTTCACCGAGGTCACCCGCCCGGTGTAGCGGGTACCGAGTTCGATCTCGCGGGTCTGCTCGCGGATGGTCTCGATGCAGGCTTCCACCTGCGTCAAGGGACTGCCGCTCACCTGGATGTCGCCGTCGTCGTTGAGAACGCTGACGGTGACCTGGAAGTCCTCCTGCAACTTCTTGATGTTGGCACCCTTGGGCCCGATCAGGAAACCGATCTTGGTCGGCGGGATCTTGATCGCCATGTTGATGGGCGCGTAGGGCGAGACCTTCGCGGGGCCGTCGAGCACTTCATCCATCTTGCCGAGGATGTGGAGCCGACCCTTCCGGGCCTGTTCCAGGGCTTCGGCCAGGATCTCGTCGGAGAGCCCCTGGACCTTGATGTCCATCTGCAGGGCGGTGATCCCTTCGCGGGTCCCGGTGACCTTGAAGTCCATGTCGCCGTGGTGATCCTCCGAGCCGAGGATGTCGGAGAGGATCGCGTAGCGCTCCCCTTCCTTGATCATCCCCATCGCGATGCCCGCGACCGAGGCCTTGAGGGGCACGCCGGCATCGAGCAGCGACAGGCAGCCCCCGCACACCGAGGCCATCGACGAGGAACCGTTGGATTCCGTGATGTCGGAGACCACCCGGATGGTGTAGGGGAAGGACTGATAATCGGGCAGCATCGGGCGCAGGGCCCGCTCGGCCAGGGCGCCGTGGCCGTACTCGCGGCGACTGGTGCCCCGTATGGGCCGTGCCTCCCCGACGCAGTAGGGCGGGAAGTTGTAGTGGAGCATGAAACGCTCCTTGCGCTCCCCGTGGTGGAGGTCGTCCACGCGCTTCTCGTCATCGGCGGAACCGAGGGTGGCGGTGACGATGGCCTGGGTCTCTCCGCGGGTGAAGAGCGCGGAGCCGTGAGCGCGGGGGAGGATCCTGGTTTCGATGGCGATCGGTCGGATCTCATCGAGACCGCGGCCGTCGACCCGCTGGCCCTCCAGGGTCATGCGCCGTTCCTCGGCGTTGATCGCGGCCTTGGCCCCGGCCTTGACCCGGGCCTGGGCGGCCAGGGCTTCCTCGTCCTCGCCCGCGGGAGCCAGCGCGGCCACCGCCTCGGCGACCAGGGCGTCGATCGCGGCGTAGCGCTCGCTCTTGCCCTGGGTGAGGAGGCACTGCCGCAAACGCTCCGGTCCGAAGTGCTCCCGCACCTTGGCCGGAGTTCCTTCGTCCACTTCCGGAGGTGTCGGCACGATCTTCTCGGGGGCACCGCAGAGCTGGCGCAGTTCCTCGCACATCTCGCAGATCTGCTTGCAGACCTCGTGGCCGACGCGGAGGGCCTTCAGGACTTCCGCTTCCGGCAACTCATTGGCGCCGGCCTCGACCATGGCGATCGCATCGCCGGTGGCGGCGAGGGTCATGTCGAGACGGCTCGTGGGATTGGAGAGGATGGAATGCGGCGGATTGATCACCACGTTGCCGTCCACCCAGCCCAACCGCACCGCGCCCATCGGGCCGAGGAAGGGGATCTTCGAAACGTGCAGGGCCGCGAAGGCGGCCACCATCGAAAGGGAATCCGGTTCGTTCTCCTGGTCGTAGGAGAGCACCGTGGACATGATCTGCACCTCGTTCTGGTAGCCCGCGGCGAACATCGGACGCACCGAACGGTCGGTCAGGCGCATGGCGAGGATCTCCTTGGTACTGGGACGGCCCTCGCGGCGGAAGAAATTGCCGGGGATCTGTCCCGCGGAGTAGGTCTTCTCGCGGTAGTCGACGGTCAGGGGGAAGAAGGGAAGGTCGCGCGGGCCGCCGTCGACCACCGCGGACATCACCGCAGTCTCGCCGTAGCTCGCGATCACGCAGCCGGAGGCCTGTTTGGCGATCCAGCCGGTTTCCAGGGTCAGGGTGCGGCCGCCGATCTCGCGAGATACGGAGCGCACGTTGGGGTTCTTCGAAAGGGTCATTCTGTAGGTTTTGCGTGGGCTGCAACAGCCGCGGACAATGTTCCGTGCACGCGCCGCGTTGCTTCTTGGTTTTGGTTCGTTTTCTCTCCGCTGGACCGCTGGCGGCTTGCGTAGACGTTGGAGCGCTCCGCCGGGACCGAAGGAACGGCCCCGGATTCCACGAGAGCTAACCCCGGATGCCGAGCTTGGCCACGAGAGCCGCGCGGCCCTCGGGATCCTTGCGCTTCAGGTACCGCAAGAGCTTGTTCCGGCGCGTGACGAGGCCGATCAGGCCGCGACGCGTGGAGACGTCCTTGGGGTGACTGCGCAGGTGCTCGGTCAGGTTCTTGATCCGCTCGGTGAGGATCGCGATCTGGACCTCGGCGGAACCGGTATCGCCCGTGTGGCGGGCATGGTCGGCCACGATGGCGGCCTTGACTTCTTTGTTGACGGACATGGAACCTCCTGGAAGTACCGCCGGGGGCAGAAGGAGCCCCCCGATGCGCCCGAAACCCAGAACAGGGGTTCTCCAGGTAACGGGTCGGGCAGAGTATAGCGGAATCTCCCCCCGCCCGAAGGGGAATCAGAGAGCCGGGGGACCGGGCAGCGGCGCCAGGAGATCCCGGACCACCTGCTCCAGGAGGGTCTGCTCGCGCTGTTCCGGACTCAGCGAAGCGGCTGCCAGGGAATCCAGACGCCGTTCACCGGCGCGGACGACGTCGGCCAGCAAGCGGCCATCCGGACCCAGCAGGCGGGCCTGGAGATTGAAACGCAAACGCCCCTGGCTACCCGCCGCGGCATCGAACCAGCCATGGACCGTGACCTGGAGGATCGCCGCCTGCCCGACCCGAGCACGCTCGGGAGGGGTTCCCTCGGGCACTCGTTGATCGACGAAAGCGGTGGCGAGCGGGGTGAAACCGAGATCGACCAGCCGCTGGCGCAGCGCCCGGCGGAGTTCCGACCGCGGCACGATGCTCCCGGTGGTGGCGTTCTCGACCCGCAACACCGCGATCTCCGCGGGGAGGTCCTGGGAGAGGATCCGGGTCGAGGAGGGCTGAGTACTGGCCGCGCCGGCGATCTGGCACCCGGGGGCGGCGATCGGAGCGAGGAGGGTCGGGACGAGGAGGAGGACGGAGGGCTTCATCACTGGGTGACCGAGAAGGGGGTACCGGCGGCGGCGGCGGCCCAGCTTCGGGCCTCCCGTGGGATCTCACGGAAGAAGATCCCGGTGCCGGGGGTTCCGGGGGGCAGGGCGTAGGCCTCGGGAGAGAGGGTCCACGTGCTGCCGGGGTCCGTCAACAGCGGGGCGGGATCGCTGCTCGAGGCTCCCGCGCTGGCCTTCAAGGTGGGGAGGGGGAAGGACCCCCCGGCAGCCGACGAGGCGGGAAGCCAAATCGTCCAGGTTCCCGGAGAAACCGCGTTGTCCGCGAGCTCCAGGCGATACCAATCCCCCGTTGCGGTCAAGGGGGCGGTGAAGTGGAGGGCCACGTCGGGGAAGACCAGGCTGCCTCCGGGGGCGGACGGCAGGGGGAGATCGGGCAGGGTGATCGCGGTCGGAGGCGGGGTCGCGGCCTTGCTCACCGGCACCCGGGCCAGGACTCGGTTGCCGCTGTCGTCCTCGGCATAGACCTGGAGTTCGGTCTGATCCGGGACCGCGCCCTCGGCTTCGGCCACGCTCTGGAGGACCACTTCGAGTTCGGCATCGGCCGCGGTACCGGAGGCGGCCCCGGACCCGGTGGTGGCCACCCCATCCATGCCCGGAATCACCGAAACCGTGGACACGCTCTCCTCGAAGACCGGAGGGGTCCAGCCCGCGCCGGTGGTGATGGTGATCGGATACACGAACTGGGCCGGATTCAGGGAACTGTTGGAACTGGGAGCGAAGGCGAGGATCGGATCCACGGAGTCGCTGCCGTTGCCGTCCGAGGCGTCGATCAGGACTCGGGGATCGGCGGCGTAGAGATCGAAGTAGTTTCCGGTGGAGGAACCGGGATAGGGGCGGACGTCGTGGAAGGCCACGAACCAGCCGGGGCGATCGGGGCGCACGTTGATGCCGCCGAAGGAAATCGGCAGATCCACGTCCAGGATGGCGTCGGGGCGGTCGCTCAGGTCGCTGGCACGGAGTAGCGGACTGCCCATCCGGGCCACGCCCCCGGAGACTCCGGAGATCACCGGGGTGGCGGTCTTGTTGACCACGGCCTTGGCGGGGAGGGGGATCGAGAGGAAATCGCTGTCCACCGCGGCGACGGTCACGGCCTGGAAGGCCGGGGCGATCACGGTCACGGTTTGCGGCCCGGTGCGCGCCCCGGGCAGGGCGAGATCGTCGAAACTCACCTCGCCGCCGGAGCCGGTCTGGGCGGAATCCTCGTCCAGCGGCCCCCCATCCGCGTCCTGGACGTAGACCGTGGCGCCCGCGACGGGGGACAGGGTGCGCTGGTCGAAGACCTGCACGGTCACACTGCCGAGGGCCGGAGAGGTGCCGAGGAAACCCCGGAAATGGACGGTGCCCGCGACCGGGGTGGTCATCGCGTTGCCCGCCGCGTCCGTGAGCAAGGTCGTGAAGTCCAGGGGCGTTTGGGACGGGGATCCGACCGAGAAGGCGGGGCCGAGGAAGGCGTTGGCGGAACTCGGCAAGCCGGCGGCTCGCTCGGTCGCGGGCCCTCCCTGGAAACTCACGCTGACGCTCGCGATCGGCTCGCTGGCCAGCCCATAGGGCCGGAACTCGGGGAGGTCGGTGAAGAAGCGACTGGGAATCGAGGCGAAGGGGGGGCCGTAACGGATCAGGGTGGGCAAGACCGTGTCCTGGAGGAAACTCTGCTCGATCCGATACGTCGTGCGTTTGCCACCCTGGGAGACCGCGGCGGCGAGGATCAAGGGGCCATCGGAGAGCACGCTGGAACCGGACCCCCGTCCCAGGTCGGTGGTGAAGAGCACCACTCCGCCGGCCGGAACCACCTCGGTGGAGGACAGGTGTTCGCTCTGCGCGGCCTCCCAGATCTGGAGTTCGGCGTCGGCGCCGACCGGGACCGAGGGGTCCAGGTGGACCTGGGTCGGGAAGGCGTCGAAGTTGCTTCGGTTGGCCGCGATCTCGCCCGCGAGATCGAGGGCGGTGGGCCGCGCGAAGGAGAGGGTGGTCCAGCTCGCGGAATAGGGAGCATCCAGGGGGTTGGGGTCGAACTCCGTGTCGGTGATGCTGGTATCGACCGCGATGCTCATCGCCGCGCCCAGGTCCAGGCTGTCGCTGGCGTGGGGGAAACGAACGATGCGCGCGTCTCCTCCCACCTTTTCCGGTACCCCGTAGGCGGCGGCGGAGCCATCGGCCAGCAAGGTGGTGGCGCCCGAAACCGAGGCGAAGTCGATGGGCTTGGAGAAGACCAGCACCACCGGGTCGTCATTGGGTTCGTCGCTGGCGCCGTCGGGAGGGAAAGAGCGCAAGAGCCGTGGTGCGACTCCGGTACTCGCCGAAGCGGTCGTGAAACTGCCCACCACCGAATCCGGGGTCTCGACGAAACGCTGGCCATCCAGATCGGTGAGGCCGTCGGTGATCAGGATGTCGTAGGTCGTGGAGGTCCGCAGATCGGCGTTGGGAGTCAGGATCACGCAACGATCCCCGACGGCGCCGAGGACTCCGAAGGAAACCGTGCCACTGCCCTCGCGCGGACGAATGCCGACACTGACCGTGGACACGGTGTTCAGATTCACGCTCTCGTCGAACCAGAGCGCCACCGGTGTCTTGACGTCCACTCCCGTGGAGCCGGAGCGCGGAGCCATCGCCTGCAGCCGCGGGACGCCCGCCACCGAGAGGGCGCCATCGGAGGGCGCCACCGGCGGACCGGGGGGAAGTCCCCCGCCCCCGCCCCCCCCCCCCCCCCCTCCCCCCGCGGGCGGGGGTTCGGACAGGAAGCCGCCATTGCCTGTGCAGGTTCCCCCCTCCCACACACCGGGAAAGCCCCGCGCAAGGACCCCCCCCCCCCCCCC
>CAYVRL010000135.1:0-6311 GCA_964454065.1 uncultured Planctomycetales bacterium
AAGGCGATGTCGGCCTCTATGCCTTCCATCTCTGGGATGAAATCCGAGTCTCCACCGCTGCCGAGGCGCCGTCCAGGGGGTGGGTTTTCGTCCCACGGTGCATCGCCTCGCCAACGCCTTGGGCTTGGACGGTTGGGTCCGCAATGGACCGGACGGAGTGGTGATCGAAATCCAAGGTCCACCCGAACGCGTACGTTCTTTCGCCGCGAACCTGCCGCGTTCCTTGCCTCCTCTCGCCCGCCTCGATGAGTACCTGCGGGAGATCATTCCACCCACCCGGAGCAACGGATTCGAAGTTCGGCAGTCGGAATGCGGTCCACGACGGCGCGCCCTGGTGCCCCCGGATGCACGGATCTGTCCCGAGTGCCTGGCCGAGATGGAGGATCCCGACAACCCTCGGTATCACTATCCTTTCACATGTTGCACGAACTGCGGTCCGCGCTTTTCCCTGGTTCGTTCCCTCCCCTACGATCGCCCCGCCACCGCGATGGGCTGCTTCCCCCTCTGTTCGGATTGCGCCGTGGAATACCGGGATCCCCAGAACCGTCGTTTCCACGCCGAACCCGTCTGCTGTCCGGAATGCGGCCCGCGGCTGTGGTGCGAGGGCCGTATACGGGCGACCGGGGCGGTTGCTCTCCTCCACGCTCGGAATCTCCTCGAAAGGGGTGGAATCCTCGCCTTGAAGGGTTTGGGAGGTTTTCAGCTCGCTTGTCGAGCCGATCTGGAACCCGCATGCGCACGGCTTCGACGCCTCAAGAGACGTCCCAGCAAGCCCTTCGCCATCATGTTCTCCGACCTGGCTTCCTTGCGTCAAGCCGTGGAGATCACTCCCGAGGACTCGGCGCTCCTGAGGGGACCCCGTTCCCCGATCCTCCTCGCCCCGCGTCGTGTCGGCGCCCCGATCTGCGATGCCGCCGCTCCAGGAATCAGTGGTCTGGGAGTCATGCTACCCACCACTCCCTTGCACGTGGAGCTCTTCCGAGGCCTGCGGGCGAAGGCCTTGGTGATGACCAGCGGCAATCGCGGGGACGAGCCCATCTGCCGCGGCAATCGCGAGGCCTTGGAACGACTGAAAGGAATCGCCGATCTATTCCTCCTTCACGACCGAGACGTGATCCGCCGCGTGGACGACTCCGTGCTCCGAAGCAGCCCGGGAGCTCCATTCCTCGTACGCCGTTCCCGAGGCTGGATCCCGGACCCGTTGCCTCTGCCGGAACCCACGAAATACCCGCTCCTGGCGATGGGCGGACATCTTCAAGTCACTTCTTGTCTGGCCCTCGGCTCCGAAGCATTCCTCAGCCAGCACATCGGGGATTTGGATACCCCGGCCGCGCGCACCTTCCAGATTGAAGTCATCGAAGGCCTGGAGGACTTTCTCCAAGCCAAACCACGAACCGTGGTGGTCGATCTCCATCCCGACTATCCTGGAACTCGACTCGGCTGCGAGCTGGCCAAAGCGGCGGGAGCGGGCATCCTGCGCGTTCAACACCATCTTGCCCATCTCGCAGGCGCTGCCGCCGAGCACTCCGTCTTCCCCATGGACGGGGAACGGATCGGAGGAATCGTTCTCGATGGTACGGGGTGGGGACCCGACGGATGCGCCTGGGGAGGGGAGTTCCTCGAACTGCGAGGAGATCTACGCTGGCGACGTCCAGCGCATCTCGAAGAGCTTCCCCTCGTGGGTTGTGAGAGGGCGGTTCGCGAACCCTGGCGGGTAGTCGTCGCCGCCTTGGTGCGAGCGGGTCTCTGGGAACGGTTTCGCGAGCATTCCTGGGATATTCCCATCGACCATGCCCGCCGCGAGGCGGTGGCGAAGCTCGCCGCGGATGGCAACTGGCCTCTCGCCACCGGGGCCGGGCGTCTCTTCGAAGCGGCTGGAGCCCTTTTCGGACTCTGTGCCCAGAACCGGTACGAAGGCGAGGCCGCATTGCGTTTCGAATCCCTCGCATCCTCCGCCCCCTCTGCGGACACCATCCCCCCCTGGGAAGACATCTCGAGCAGTGACGGACACCGCGATCTCCGTGGTGCCTGGATCCTGGCCTCCAGCAACTTGCTGGCGCGAGCCGCTCGTCGTCTCTCCTCCGGAGAGGATCCTGCACGAGTGGCTGCAGCCTTCCACGCCACTTTCTGCGCCCTGGCGGCCCGTATCGCACGGCGCTCTTTCCATCCGAGCGTCCACGAAGTCGTTCTCAGCGGTGGATGTTTCATCAACCGTTTGTTACGTCTCGGACTGACGAGGGAGCTTCGGAAACGAGGCTTCGAAGTCTTCCTTCCCACCCGCGTACCGCCCGGCGACGGCGGCCTCTGTTACGGACAGGCGGTCCTTGGGGCGGTAGCCTCGGAGCGCGGCAAGGCCTCACGACTGGTGGAAGCAGAATCATGTGCCTGAGCATCCCCATGCGTTTGATCGAGAAGGATTCCTGGCGGGGAACCGCCGAAATCGACGGGGTACGCCGTGAGATCTCCTTGATGCTCCTCGGGGAGGACTGTGCGGTGGGAGACTACGTCCTGGTCCACGCTGGTTACGCCCTCACCCGGGTGGATCCAGCCGAGGCCGAGCGAAGCATTGCGCTGTTGCGGAAGGTCGCCGACGAGGGAATCGTGGCATGGGAGGATCGTCCGTGAAGAGGGAAGGAATTGGAGCTTCCCTGACCCGCGCCCTGCTGCTGCGCATCGTCGAACTCTCCCGTTCCCTGGCCCACCCGGTATCGCTGATGGAGGTCTGCGGCACCCACACCCACGCGATCGCCGCCGCCGGTTTGCGGCGTCTGATGCCCTCCCCGGTGCGCCTCATCTCCGGGCCCGGTTGTCCGGTTTGCGTCACCCCCATCACCTGGATCGACCGGGCCTGTGCCCTGGCCGCCTGCGAGGGAACCACGATCTGTAGTTTCGGAGACCTCCTCCGAGTTCCGTCCAGTACCACCTCCCTGGAGCGGGCCCGTGCCCATGGCGCCGATCTGCGCGTTTGTTATTCGCCCGCCGACGCCCTGGACGTTGCTCGCCGCGAACCCCACCGGCGGGTCGTTTTCCTCGCCGTGGGCTTCGAGACCACTGCCCCGACCATCGCTGCGGCGCTCCGTGAAGCACGACGGGAGCACCTGGACAACTTCTGGATCCTCCCCGGCAACAAGACCATCCCCCCCGCCTTGGACACTCTCTTCCAGGACCCCGCAGTAAGGGTAGACGGCCTGATCTGCCCTGGTCACGTTTCGGTGATCATCGGTTCCAATGCCTACCTTCCCCTGTTGGAACGACACCACATCCCCTGCGCCGTCGCCGGCTTCCAGGCCAACGAAATCCTCGCCGCGGTCGTGGATCTACTGCAACAAATCCTGGAGAAACGGCCCCGGGTGAGCAACCTCTATCCACGCGTGGTGCGCCCCGAGGGCAATCCCCGCGCCCGCGCACTGCTCGAGGAATGTTTTCGCCCCTCTGACGCCGAGTGGCGGGGATTGGGAATGATTCCCTCTTCCGGATTGGCTCTCCGAGAGGAGTTCGCGGAGCATGACGCCTCCCGCATACCCCTGGAACTCCCGGAACCGCGCGAACCCGCCGCTTGCCGCTGCGGGGACGTCCTGAGGGGCCGACTCGAACCCCCTTCTTGCCCGCTCTACGGACGCTCCTGTACCCCGGATCACCCTCTGGGAGCTTGCATGGTCTCCAGTGAGGGGGCCTGCGCCGCCTGGTACCGTCATGAAGGTCTGAGCATGGGAACCCCACGATGAACGATTCACTCGAAATCCTTTCCCGGGCCCCCGAAATCCAGCTCGCACACGGCGCGGGAGGGCGCTCGACCCGGGATCTGATCCGGGAATCCTTTCTGCCCGCCTTCACCCACCCCGCCCTATTGGAATTGGGAGATTCCGCGCTGCTCCCCCCCCTTCCCGAAGGCCGACTCGCTTTCACCACCGATGCCTTCGTCGTCGACCCCGCGATCTTCCCTGGCGGGGATCTCGGTCGGCTCTCGGTTTGTGGGAGCGTCAACGACCTCGCGGTCTCCGGGGCCCTTCCCCTTTGGTTGAGCTGGGCGTTGATCCTCGAGGAAGGGCTGCCCCGGCCCACCCTGGACCGCTTCGTGGACAGTGCCCGAAGCTGTGCCGAGGAGGCCGGGATCTCGATCGTCACCGGGGACACCAAGGTCGTGCAACACGGCAAGGGCGACGGCGCCTTCGTCTGTTCCGCGGGTATCGGAGTGGTTCCCCCGAGTCGCGAACTCTCGGACCGCAGGATCCGAGCGGGGGACTCCATCCTCGTCTCCGGCCCCATCGGAGACCACGGGGCGACGGTACTCGCTTGCCGTCACGGCATCGAGGGGGGTGAGCTGCGCTCCGATTGCGCACCGGTCACCCCGCTTTGCCAGGCCCTCTACGCCGCCGACGTGGAGGTGCGAGTGATGCACGATCCAACCCGCGGCGGAGTGGCCACCACATGCAACGAGAGCGCCGAACACTGCGCTCTGCCCATGCTCCTGGAAGAGGAAGCCCTGCCGATCCGCCCCGAAGTTCGCGCGGTCTGCGAGTTGCTGGGAATGGATCCGCTGTACCTCGCTTGTGAGGGTCGGGTACTCGCCTGGGTACCGGCGGACCAGAGCGAGACCGCCTTGCGTGCCTGGCACGCCCTTCCCCAAGGCCGGGATGCAGCACGGATCGGGGTGGTCCGCCCGGCTTCCGCCACTTGCATCCCCTTGTGCCTGCACACCACCTTCGGTGGGGAACGCCCCTTGGACATGCTTTCCGGGAACGATCTCCCTAGGATTTGCTGAGCCATACCCATGGATGCAGCCGCCTGGAGCCTCGTCTTCTCCGCCCTCGTGATCGCCTTCCTGCACACGGTGGTGGGACCGGATCACACCCTGCCCTTCGTGATGTTGTCCCGCGCCCGGCGCTGGAGCTTCTCCAAGACGATGCTCATCACCACCGTTTGCGGAATCGGTCACGTCGGTTCCTCGTTGCTCCTCGGGCTCTTCGGAATCGGCATGGGGTGGGGAATCGGTCGCCTGGAGGGGGCCGAAACGGGCCGCGGCCCCTGGGCGGCCTGGGCGCTGGTCTTCTTCGGTTTCGCCTATCTGCTCTGGGGCGTTCGGCAGGCTTTGCGACGCCGCCGGGGGATCGAGATCCATTCCCATGGAGGCCATATTCATCTCCATCACCATGGCACGGCTCACCACCATCATCTTCCCGATGAGAGCGAGGACCGCAGTACCTTCTGGGTCCTGTTCGTCATCTTCGTTCTCGGGCCCTGCGAACCCCTGATCCCGCTCTTCATGCTTCCCGCGAGCCGCGGCGACTGGGGGCTCGCGTTGTGGACCGGGGCAGCCTTCTCCGCAGTGACCATCTTCACCATGCTCACGCTGGTCGGGTGTGCCTATCTGGGGATTCGCCGATTGCGCCTGGGACCCCTGGAGCGCTGGGCCGAAGCCCTGGCTGGTGGAGTGATCGCCGCCTCCGGCCTCGCGGTCCTCTTCCTGGGTCTTTGAAGCGGAGACTCACTCGATCCGATCGATGGGCACTCCTTGACGTTTCTTTCCCAATTCCTTCTGGAAGGCCCGTTGACGGCGCTGGCTGTTCTCACGCTTCAGGACGCGAACGTTCCGGAGATAGTAATCGGATCCGAGCTGGAAACCCTCCGCCTCCGGGCGGCCCTGGGTGGGCGCGCTCGGGGATGGGCCCGCCACCGGTTGCCGACCGCGGAAGAAGGCGTAACGATCCCCCCCGAGACGGGCGATCACGGTCGGCAGACCACTGGTCCTGGCCACGAAGAGGCCCCGGGGATCGCTCTTCCCCCTGCGGATCCGCGCATCGCCGCTCCCGACCACCCGCACGTCCACACCCCTCAACAATGATCCGCTGTTCAGATCGTAGACTTCGGCGCGCACCACTCCGTCCCCGGATCCGGTGTGTACGCGCAGGCCGAGATCGCTGATCAGGATCAAGCCGGAGGCGTGATGGCCGGCCCCGAGCACCATCAACAGATAGGCGCCGGGATCCTTAAGATCCAGGTCGACGACGCTGCTGCTCTTCGCTAGATCCTGATCCTTTCCTAGTTCCAAGGGAACCCGCAAGGTGGGTTCGATGCCCGCAAGATCCACCTCCGAAATCCGGGAAAGATTCCTCTCCCGAAGATAGAGGGTGAGCAGATCGACCCGATACGCGAGCAACTCCGCGCGCTCGACGTTGCGATGGCGGACTTGCACCCGGACCGCTTCTCCAGGACGGAAGCGATTCACTTCATCCAGTTCCAGTTCCTTGGCGTGAAGGAGCTGCAATGCCGCGGCCGCGTCGGGGATCGAATTCGCGACCTGTTGGTAGTAG
>CAYVRL010000136.1:0-6264 GCA_964454065.1 uncultured Planctomycetales bacterium
TTTGGTTGGTGCTGGTTCGGGAAGCATGGTGATCCAGTTGATAGACGTCCACGTCGCCGCACAGGGCGCCGACCTGCGACTCCACGTCGGTGGTGAAGTTGCCGCCGCCGGTGAGATCACCGCCCAGGAAGAGATCGAAGTCCCCGTATTCCACCTTCCAAGCGATGCTCGCCGAGTTCTCCCACTGGTTCGATCCGGAGATGTTCACGCTACCCCCTCCCAGCAGCCGCCCTTCCACGACCAAGCAGGTCAGGGTCGCGCCCCCGCCCAGGTCCACGACCTGGCCGGGACTCACGGTTTGGCGGACGGAGGCATAACGGTTGGCGTAATCGCTGTAGGCGGAAGTGTTGGGCGGGTTGCTCGGACCGCGGTCCAGCGCCACGGTGGCGTGGATCCCGGAATCCCACACCTCGTCCAGACCGCCGACGTGATCCGAGTGGTAGTGGCTGGCGCCCACGTAATCGAGATGGGTGATGCCGAGGGCGTTCAGCTTGGGGACCACCACCGAGTAACCGGAGCCGTCCGGACCGGCGTCGAACAGGAAGGTCTTGCCGGTCGGGCCGACCAGCAAGGTGCCGTCGCCCTGGCCCACGTCGAGGAACCAGACCTCCAGATCCTGGGCGGAGACCGCGGAGGCGGACAGGGAGCAGAGCAGAGCGAGTAGGGCGAGACGACGCAGCATGTCTCGAGGAGGGGTGAGGGAGGGTAGGGATCAGCCGGGTGGCCGGACCAGTATGCCGCCCGTGGCGCGCGCGAGGCGCTCCATGAAGCGGATCTTGGGTGGATCGTGACCGACGCAGATGCCGTGGACGCGGACCCCGGTGCGGGCGTACTCGCGCTCCAGACCCGCCAGCATGTGCCCCGGGTACTGGTGGCTTCCCGAAGAGCCGCCGCCGTCGGAGATCAGGAGGATGGTGTCCACGCCGGGTTGGCGCTGGGCCCAGATCAGCACGTCGTAGAGCGCGGAGGTGCCCCCGAAGGGGTATTTGCGGATGAAGGACAGCGCCGCGGCGCGATTCTTGCGACGCGCGGGGACCAGATGCTGGAAAGCGGGCTGGGCCTGGTCGCCGATCACGGCGAGGTCGAAGAGGCCGTCCTCAGGGAACTGGTCGAGGAAGCTCTCCAGCTCGTCGGCCGCGGCGTCGGCGCAAGTCCGGTCCCCGAGATGGTCCATCCGCATGCTTCCGGAGCCGTCCACCAGGATCATCAGCCGGTTGCTGTCCACCGGCAGACCGAAGACCTTGGCGATGGTCGGGCCCGAATCCGCAAGGCGTGGAGGAGGAAGGAGTTCCCTCTCCCGCTGGGAACCCGCTCTGCGGGCCCGTTCCAGCCAGGCGGCGCCTTCCCCGGCCCACCAGCGGCGCCAGTTCTGCGGTGCGTAACCCAGTTCCTGACCCGTCAGGGCCATCAGGGCGTTGCCGAAGTCGTGGCTGAATCGCCCGCCGGGGTGAGAGGCTTCCTCTTCCAGCGCCGAAACCAGTTCGGGGGTGGCCGCGGGGAGCGGCATCGAGAGGATCAGGTCCAAGGCGGCTCGGCGCGGTCCACAGGATTCCTGATGGAGGGCGGCGGCGATCGCCGGGAGGAGTTCCTCGGGGCGGGTGTCGGGACGGGCGGCGAGGGCGCGGAGCGCCGCGGCCCGATCCCCAGGATCCTTCGCACCAAGGGCGGTGGCGGACAGCGCCGCGCGTTCCTCCGCCGAGAGCGAGGGGAGCTGGGCGAGGCCGGTCAGCGGAGGACCGGCTTGGAGGAGGAGTTTGCGCAGTTTCGCGACCGCCTGGGGACCGCCGTGTTTCCCGAAATCCAGGCGGCCATCCGCGAACAGGGTGCCGAGGGTGCGCTGCCAGATCCTGGCCAGATCGCCCTTGGCCCGAATCAAGGAGCGGGCCGACAGAGCCTTGGCGGGGGCGGTGGCCTGGGAGCGTTCCAGGGCCTCCAAGCAGAGACGGCGGCCGAGTTCGCTGCGCTTGGGATCGGCGGCGGCGGCGGCGAGCAAGGCCCCTTCCTCGGGCGAGGAGGCGCGCAACATGCCGCTGTAGAACCAGTCGCGGAGATAGACGCCCCGGTAGGTGTCGAGGAAACGGTCGAAGAGATCGAGCCGCAGTTCCATCGCCGCCGCCCCGTGGACATCGGCCAGTTCGCGGGCCGCCGAATAGGCGCCTGCTTCGTATCCGGACTTGTTGGTGGCCCGTTCCAAGGTACGGCGGATCTCCTTCAGGTCCGGAACGGAGGCCTGGGGAGGAAGGGCGGGGGCCGCGCAGAGGAACAGAAGGGAGGACAACACTTCGAGGAGGGTGACGAAGTTCGAGGGCCGGAGTTGCACGAAGCGACTCCGGCCCTCGTCGGAACGATGGTGGATCGCCGTGCCTAATTCATGATCCCGTGGAGGTAATCCGAGAGCACCACTCCGCGGGGATTGGCGAGGGTGTCGACCATGTACCACTGCATGTAGAAGTCACGGCCCTTCAAGGACGGGAAGTTCGGGATCGCGACGGTCATCAGAGCCGCCCCGGCCGGATTGGTGGCCGTCGGGAAGCGGTAGTCGGGAGACACGTAGAGGGTGTTCCCCGGTGCCCCCTGGGAAGCCAGGTCGTAGGGCAGTGAGATCGGGGGAGGCCCGGCCCAGTAGCTGTCCGAGAAACCGCCGAGCAGGACCGCGGTGGTGGACGGGGTGCCGTTGGTCAGGGTGACCTGGAAGTTGGAGCCCAGCGCCGGCAGGTTGTTGGTACCGATCGCCGGCGAGGTGCCATTCGAGGTCGTACCCGAGGTGCCGAGGAACTCGACGAAGGGCTGGTTGTCGGAGAAGGCCCCCTTGGGAAGTACCGCCAGGCTCACGCCGTAGCAACCATCCGGATCCCAGAAGTAGCGCATGAGCTGCTCGCCGGAATCGGAGGCGTCGCCGTCTCCGTTGAGATCCTGGAGGAAGTACACCGAGTTCTGCTCCTGCGTCTGCCCCAAGGGACCGCTCTTCTCGAAGATGGAGTAACCACCGTCGTGCGGCTGCCCGTCGTGGATGAAACTCGGCGGGTACATCATGAAGGGGTTGTTGGGGTCGAGGTACATCACGACCTCACCGGCATCGTTCAGGTCGCCGTCCCCGTTGAGGTCCTCGCCGCGGAAGACGAAGCCCGCCCCGGTCGCGCAGGTGCCGGAAGCGGTACTGGCGATCCAGTACACGTCGTTACCGTTCTGACCCGCGCCGATTTCGACCGAGAGCGATTCCAGGGAGGCGTAGAGGCCGGTTCCGGACGAAGAGGGGCAACTCGGGTTCGGCAGGATGCCCGCCGCGACGTCGACGTTCATGTCCAGGCCGGGGACATTGCCGACCAGGTTGCAGAAGTTCCAGGCTTCGCCGGGATCCATCGCGTCGCCATCGCCATTTTGGTCCTGGAAGGCGTAGAGGACGAGATCTTGCTGTTCGAAGGCGATCACGGTGCTCTGGCCGTCCACGGTCAAGGCTTCGAAATCACCGAGGTCGATGGACACCGGGACTCCGCCACTGCCGGGAACGGTCAGCGCCCCCTGGCCATCGACGAGCTGCGTCATCTCGCCGGGGGAGAGGGCGTAGCCGTCCCCGTCGAGGTCGGTGTAGGCACTGATCCCGTTTCCGAGTTGGGAGCCGCTTCCAGAGATCCAGAAGTCGTCGCAGACGTAGAGGACCCCGGTGTTGGGGTCGAAGGCCAGGTCGTCGGGGCTGGTGTTGGTCACCCCGTAGGCGGCGCGGGTATCGGCCCAGATGTTGACTTCGCCGGGGCTCATCGCCACTCCGTCGCCGTCGAGGTCGATCATTTGGATGACGGTATCGCCCCCGCCGAGGCCGAAGACCGAGGGCACGGTGTTGTACTCCCGGTACTTCATGTGTTCGACGTAGGTGACCAGGGAGGCCCCATCGGCGGCGAAGATCACCCCCTCGCCGGGAGAGAGGAAGGAACCGTCCCCGTCGAGATCCAGGGTGCGGCGGATCTCGTAGGTCGTCGGGGTGGTGCCGTAATCGCCCCCGTAGAGGACGTATTCCGACTGGGTTTGGGCGAGGAGGGGTCCGGCGGTGAGGAGGAGGGGTAGGACGAGAGCGCTGCGCATGGGTTCGCCTGGGAACCAGGCTTCGGGGTTGTGCGACCAGAGGAAGGGGTTGGGGACCGAAGTCCTCGATGGAAGTATAAACCGCCCGCTTTTTCCTCCCAGGTCCGGTTGGGGAGCTTTCAGGGAAGTCGGGTGAAGACCGCCCAGCGCTCGGGCCAAGCGCGACCCGGCGGTGAGGAATGGATGGGGTCTTCGTGTTCCAGACGAAAGGCCGAGCCGAGCGCGGAGGCCAGATCCTCGGTGGTCATCCCCCAAGGCGGCCCGAGCGATGCCTCCCGGCCGATCGGGAACACCACGGCGCACAAGCGTCCCCCGGGTGCCAGCCAGCGAGCCGCGGCGGCCCCGTAGGCGGGGCGTCGCGGAAGGGGGAGAGCGCAGAAGAAGGTGTGATCGAAAACGAGCTGGAAGCGGGGCTCGGCATGGAACCCGAGGGCGTCCACCACGTGGAAGGAGCCGCCATGGCGCTCCAGCCGAGGGCGGACCAGCGGCGCCAGGTCCGCGACCAGGTCCAGGGCGTGGACCTCCCAGCCGATCTGGGCCAGGGCCAGAGCGTCGTGAGCGCGGCCACAGCCCGGCACCAAGGCCCGCGCCCCCTCGAACGGAGGGAGTAGGTCCTCCTCCCGCGTGCGGATCCGTGCGGCGAGCTCGGGATGTGCGGCCCCCAGGTCCCAGGGGGTGTGCCCCTCGGCATAACGTTGGCTCCAGCGCTCGGTCGGGGAAGGAGGGTGATCCATGACGATCCGGGTACAGGGGGGGAACTCCCTCAGCGATCCTCCATGCCCTCCAGCACGTGGACCTGGTCGGGGGAATCGATCCCGATCAGCTCCCGCAGACGACTGCCCAGGCCGCCCTCCCCGTGCAGTCGTTCGCAGCGGCGGGCCAGTTCGACCGCGAGCTGGGACTCGCCGCCATCGAGAGCCTCTTCGGCCCACTCGCGCAGCACCTGGCTCGGTACGGTCTCGGGAATCGCGTCCGTCTCGTCCGGAACCAAGGTTCGTCCCGCGTAGGAACTCGCCGTGGCGGCGAAGGCGGCCAGGGCTTCCCGATGGCGCTTCAGCCCCGCGAGGGAACGGGCGCGGAGTTCCAGGGCGATCCTGTCTCCGGGACGCAGGGCCAAGGCCTCTTCGGCGCGTTCCAAGGCCGCTTCCGGCTCCAGCATTTCCAGGGCCGCGTCGGCGAGGGCATCGAGGAGTTCCGGCTCCTTCCAGCCGAGTTCGTCCACCACGGTGCCGAGGTATTCCTGGACCCAGGCGACTTCTCGTTTGGCTGCCAGCATCGGGGCGAGTTCGGCCCAGAAGCGGCGTAGGCGGGTCGAATCGGGTCGGCGGCGACTGGTGGCGAGCAAGGCCTGGAGGGAATCCTCGTTCACGTCCAGCCAGTCCTCGGGGGGGGCGCTCGGAAGGGTGTCGCGCACGTCGTAGAGCTGGCCGGCGAGGTGGGCGGCATAGAAGGGGAGAAGGCTCGCGGCCACCCTCTCCGGCTCCAGCGAAGCCGCGAGGTGCCGGAGCAGGGTCCCAGCGCGCAGGGCGGGGCGGATCTGGTCCACTCGACGGTATTCCACCGGGGCGAGTTCGGCGCTGAGGCGCGGGAAGGGCCCCGCGTAGGAGAGGTGGGGAAGTCCGGCGAGTTCGTCATCGGCCCCCAGGAAGAGCGGCCCCAGGTCGGGATCCTCCGCGAAGCCGGCACTCCGATCCGGGGCCACCCGGCGACCCACGCAGAGGAGACGCGGCGTTCGCCACCCGTTGGGGAGCAACCACAATTCCACTCGCGGGAAGGCCGCACGCATTTCCATGGCGACCGCCCCGATCAGGCCCGGGATCCCGCGTTCGGGATCCAGGGCGGCGACGCACACCCCGTCCTCGGCCAACGAGTGGGAACAGCTTCGCAACCAGTCGGCTCGGAAGGGGTTCCGTCGCCGCTGCCAGAGGGCCTGGTCGCGGAGCAGGACCAGGGAATAGGGGCCGGGCGCGGCGGCGGGAGAGGCCACGACCCGGTCCGGGGTCAGGCCCTTCCAGGAGGGAAGGAAGGCGCGGGCGGCCTGGACCAAGCCGGGAGGGTCCACCGCGAGATCCAAGCGCAAGAAGCCGGCTCCGCGGAGGGCGCGAAGACTCGGACCGTGCGGCGCCCCGACCAGCAGGGCGCGGGGTGTGGAACCCTTCGCCAACTCGGCCGCGAAACGGCTTTGAG
>CAYVRL010000137.1:0-6261 GCA_964454065.1 uncultured Planctomycetales bacterium
GGGTCCGCCCCCTCCAGGAATCCCTGGCAAGCGGCGATCCATGCGGAATGGTGGTGGAGATCCGGAGGAAGGAAGGGGAAGCCCTCGGAATCGATGCCCAGAGGTAGACATTCCGTTGCTCTCACCGCGGTCGCCAAGCTCTTGCCGTCGGCGGCCGTCCGGCCCGCACGACGCCCCGCGCGGCGGAACAGCTCCGCCCTTTCGCGCTCGGAGAGGAGAGCGGCCAGTTCGGTCTCGAGGGCTTGGAGCAGGGGAGGCCAGAAGGGCGGTTCCACGACCCATACCTACGCTTCCGGAAAGGAAGATGCCAGCAGCGGCCCGCTCCGGCATAATCCGCCTGGACTCAAGGAACCCATGCGCATCCTCCTCATCGGCTCCGGTGGGCGCGAGCATGCTCTCGCCTGGAAACTCTCGCAATCCCCGCTGCTCGAAGAGCTGTGGATCGCTCCCGGCAACCCCGGTACCGCCGCCCTGGGCGAGAACCTGGCGATCGGGGTCGAGGACACGGACGCTCTGGTGGCTTTCGCCCGCGAGAAGGAGGTCTCCTTGGTGGTGGTGGGGCCGGAGGCTCCCCTGGTCCTCGGCCTCGCCGATCGCCTCACCGAGGCGGAGATCCCCTGTTTCGGCCCGACCGCCTCGGCTGCGGAGCTGGAGGGATCCAAGGCCTTTTGCAAGGCCTTGCTCGTTCGTCATCGAGTTCCGACCGCCGCTTATCGGGTGTATCAAGATCTGAACCCCGCGATTTCCTACTTGGAGGGTGGTGCCAGCTATCCGGTCGTGGTCAAGGCCAGTGGGCTGGCCGCGGGCAAGGGGGTTTTCATCTGCGCGGATCCCGCCTCGGCCCGCCAGGCGGTTCGTGCTCTCCTGGAGGACCGCGCACTCGGGGATGCAGGCTCTCAGGTCGTGGTCGAGGAGTTCCTCCAGGGGCCCGAAGCCTCGGCCTTCGTACTCACCGATGGACGTACCCTGTTGCCTTTCGAGACTTGTCAGGATCACAAGCAACTCCTCGATGGCGGTCGCGGCCCCAACACGGGAGGCATGGGAGCCGTTTGCCCCAACCCGGAGGTGGGGGATCGCAGTCGGGACGCGATCGAGCGTCAAATCCTGCTTCCCGTGGTCCATGCGATGAACCATGAGGGCCGTCGCTTCTGTGGGGTGCTCTTCGCCGGTCTGAAACTTACTCCCGCCGGTCCCAAGGTGCTGGAGTTCAACGTCCGCTTCGGAGATCCCGAATGCCAAGTGCTGATGATGCGTTTGCGGGGGGACCTGCTTCCGATCCTGCACGCATGCGCCACGTCTCGCCTGGAAGAGCTGGAAGCCCCCGAATGGGATCCGCGGCCCGCAGTCACGGTGATCCTCGCCAGCGACGGCTATCCCGGTTCCTACGCGAAGGGAAAGCTCATCGAGGGGCTCGAGGACTTGCGACTCGGAGAGGACCTGCAAGTCTTCCAAGGGGGCACTGCTCTCGACGAGGAGGGGCGCCTGCGGACCGCTGGTGGGCGGGTTCTGGCGGTGACGGCCCTCGGGAGTTCCCTCGAGGAAGCCCGGCGACGGGCCTATGACGCCGCGGAGCAGATCCATTTCGAAGGTCGGATCCTGCGCCAGGACATCGGCGCCGCCGCGGTGGCCGCCGCCGCCCGTCTGGCGTGAAATCCGCTCACGCCTTACGCCGTTTCGAAGCCTTCCTGCGTACGCGGAAGCTCCGGGTGACCGAGCCTCGGCGTCAGATCCTGCTCGCGGCCTGGGCGACCCACGAACACTTCAGCGCCGAGGATCTCTATTCCCAATTGCGGCAGGCGGGTTCCAGGGCCTCGCGGGCCACGGTCTACCGGACCCTCGGCCTCCTGGTGGAGGGTGGCTTCCTGGCGGCGTTGGACGGTGGTCAGGGGCAGATGCTCTACGAACACATCCTCGGCCACCAGCATCACGATCACATGATTTGCCTGGGTTGCGGGAAGATCCTCGAATTCCGCTGCGGAGACATCGAGACCCTCCAGGAGGAGCAGGCCCGGCAGTTCGGCTTTCGGGTGGTGAACCACACCCTGATCTTGGAGGGGTATTGCGCGCTCTGCCAGCGCAAGGGCAAGGGCTCCGAACCTACTTGAGGCGGTCCTCGACGCTCATCGCCAGATCCTTGGCCAGCTCGGAGTGGCCGCGCAGTCCCATCACCGAAGTGGCGCGAACCTTCAGGCGAGCGACATCATGGCGATCGGGAACCATCAGCACCTGGAAGATCACGCTGGCTCCTTCCACTTCGCATTCGATGCGCATCGAGCCCCGGATCGCGACGACCTCGCTGCCGCGCGCATCCGCCACCTGGTGGGCAGCGGCGAAGACCTGTTCGGGAGGGTAGGGAAGGACGATCTCTCCGCTTTCCTTGGAGTTCTCGTCGTAGGCCCAGATCCCCACGGCCGCGCCAGCGCCGACCAGGGCCACCGCGCAGGAGGGGAGCAGGAGCAGAATGGGAAGGAGAAAACGCGCCGCTCGGTTCATGGGCTGGCCCTCCGTCAGGCCACCCGGATTGTAGCGGTCAGTTTCGCCCAGCCCAAGGAATCCCCACCCCTCTCCAGCAGGGAGCGGAGGGAATCCCGGTCCAGCCGGGGATCTTCCGCCCAACCCCGAGCGGCCCGTGCCCCGATCCATTCCACCGCCAGGAGCCGCCTGCGGGGGCCCAAATGGACTTCCCTCCCCGCTTGCCAGGCCGCGAGCAGCTTCCGGCTGCGCTGGGAATCCGGTCTGCGGCGGGGATTCGGGAAGAAGCGGGTGGAGGTCGCGACCAGACCACTGGGTTGCAGGAAGGGATTGACCAGGGTGGCGAGCAAGCGCCGGAAAGCGCGTGCCACGATCCGTCCAGCCAGGTCGCTGCGTTCGTTCAGTCGATGTTCCTGGGCCAGCAAATGGGCTGCTCCCTCCACCAGAGTGGCCAGGGAAGCGGGAGCATTCAGCCAAAGGGCGGGTAGGGAGGGATGGAAGATCGGGGCCTCGGGACGAGGGTGGACGTCCAGGGCGCGCCGCTCCGGTCCGGGTAGGGTGGCGCGGAAGGCCTCCCACCCGTTTCGAGGCCAAACCGAGAGCCTGCCCTCGGGGCGGGGCGTGTGAAGAAGTTCCGCGAGACACGAGGCCAGCTCCTCGATCAGGTCCTCGGCGATTTCGATCCCGGCTTCGGGACCCTGGGTCGCGGTGCTTTGCAGGACACTCGCCCATTGCTCCAACGGGGGGGTACGAAGCCAGGCCCAGTGCCCGGATCCCATCTCCAGGATCCGTTCCCGGTGCGTTCCTCCCAGCCGGTTCCAGAGCGGTTCCGGTGACTGATGGATCATCAGCGGTCGGGCTCCCCGATGCCGGAGTTCCCGGGGCAAGTGCCCCTCGGCGAGGTGCCAGTCACCGAAGAAGAGGAGCCAGCGAATGCCGGGATGGGCGCGGCGCAGTTCCATCCAGCGCTCCGCGGCGGCACGGTCGCGCAGGTGGGGGGGACCGTCCTTCCACGCTCCCGCGACCAGGCCGCCGCGACGGGCCAGGGCGCGCAAGGCGAATCGGTGGGATTCGGCCACGCTCTGGCCGTCGATCAGGCGGAGGGAGGCATCCTCCAGGGCTCGCTGCGCCGAGACCAGGATTTCGGCCGACAGGAGTTCCAGGAGGATGCCGGGGGTCCGGGAGCGGGGAAAGCCCCGGATCAGAGTGCCGAGTCCCCTTCGCGCTCGCAACAGACTGTGGTAGTCCCCCAGGAGAATCGGATCGGACTCCCCCAGGGCGGCGACCAGTTCCCCCTCCGAGGCGGTTCTCGAGGGGGCGGACAGGGTGTCCAGCCAGGCCTTTCGGTAGCGCGTCAGAGCGGGGCTGAGGGACGGGCTGGCCCGCGACCAGCTCCGGCACAGGCGCTTCTCGAGCTCCCGGAATCCACGCATCAAGGCCTCGTGCGGAGGGTTCACCCCCCCCTATCGGAGGGGGTGGGGTCCGGGCTTGACGCCGCGGTCCAGAGTGGTGTCCTTTCCAGGAGGGCGCGGAAGAAGCGCACCCCTTCGCCACCCGCACCCCAAGTTCCCCGCCCGCGGTCGGGGAGGTGCTCGGGGGAGAGGTTCCGCTCCGGATGGGGCATCAAGCCGAGGATCCGGCCGCTGGGGGAGATCAGGCCCGCGATCCCGCCGTCACTGCCATTCGGACAGGCGGGATAGGACGCGGTGGGCAAGCCGGAGGCCTCCGCGTAACGGAGGGCCACGCAACCCATGGCTTCCAGGCGTTCCAGGGCCTGGTCTCCGGAGAGGATCAAGCGGCCCTCGGCGTGGGCCGCGGGGGCGGGCAGCAGACTGCCCACCGGGAGTGAGGGCCCCAGGGAGGTCTCGAGCCGAAGTCGGACCCAGCGGCATTCGAAACGATGGCTGCGGTTCCAGCTCAAGGAAGCCTGGATTCCCGCCACCCCCGGCAACAAGCCGCAGCGGACCAGGACCTGGAAACCGTTGCAGACCCCGAAGACGGCACCGCCTCGTTCATGGTGGGCCGCGAGTTCCTCGCCCAGGAAGTTCTGGATCTCCAAACCCAGAACTCGACCGGCTCCCAGGTCGTCGCCATAACTGAAACCACCCGGAATCGCGAAGAGGTCGCACTCTCGGAGCCGTTCGGGGCGTTCCACGAGTTCCCGGATGTGGGCTTCCTCGACCACCGCCCCCGCGAGTTCGAAGGCGCGCCGCAACTCGCGATCGCAGTTGACGCCGGCAGCGAAGAGTTGCAGGACGCGGGGTTTCATGCCGGGACTCCGTTGGCGGTAGCCAGGGCCGAGGCGGGAAGACGACCGAGTTCCTGGCCCTCCTGAAGGAGGATCAGTTCCCTCGCCTCCAGGACCTCACCGATCGTGGACCAGGGGGTGGTCGGGAAGAGCGCGGCGAAGGCCTTTCGTTGGTGCGGGGAGATCTCGATGAGGAATCGCGTCGGGGTCTCGGTGTAGAGGCGGACGATGGGGGGGAGATCGCGGGGACAAGGGACTCGTTCCAGATCCAAGCGCACGCCGAGGGTGGAGCCGAGGACCATCTCGGCGGCCGCCACCGCGAGTCCACCCTCGGAGAGATCGTGGCAGGAACGAACCAGACCCGCCGCCAGGGCCGCGCCCAGGCCGTCGAGCAGAGCGGGGGCGCTGACCAGGTCGGGGCGAGGGGGGCGCGAAGGGGGAAGGCCCAGTACTTCCGCGGCCACCGATGCGCCCCCCTCGGGCCGGGTCTCACCGAGCAGGATCAGCAGGTTCCCGGCTTCCTGCAGGAAGCTCGGGACCGCTCGGGAGGTGTCGTGGACCGGGGCCAGGGCCGTGGCGAGGAGCGTGGGGGGAATGGCCCGCTCGGCCTCTCCGACCCGGTATTCGTTGTTGAGGGAGTCCTTGCCGCTGATGAAGGGTGCCCCATAGGCCAGGGCCGCCTCGAAGCAGGCCTCGGCCGCCAGGACGAGGCTTCCCAGGCGGTCGGGCTTGCGGCAATCCCCCCAACAGAAGTTGTCGAGGAGCGCCAGTCGATGGGGATCTCCACCGGCCGCCACCACGTTGCGAACCGCCTCGTCGATCGCGCAGGCGGCTCCCGCCCAGGGATCCAGCTCCGCGATCTTGGGAGCGATCCCGCAACCGAGGGCCACGCCCTGGGGGCGATCCAACCTGGGCTTGACGATGCAGCCGTCTCCCGGGGCGTGGCCTTCCGGCCCTTGATAGGGTTTCAGGACGGTACCGCCCTGGACCTCGTGGTCGTATTGGCGGACGATCCATTCCTTGCTGGCCACGGAGGAGTGGGCCAGGATCCGCAGGAGCAGCGGTGCCACGTCGCGAAGGGTCGGCCACGCGGTGGGGGGAAGTTCCGGATGGCGGTGGACGGCTTCGCGTTCCGGTTGGGGGACTCCCCGGTGGAGGAAGTCCATCGGCAGCTCACCGACCAGCTCGCCGTGCCAGCGCAGGCGCAGGAGGCCGTCGGCGGTGAAACGGCCGAGGACGGTGGCTCCGACTTCGTGCGTGGCGCAGAGGGCGAGGAGTTCGTCCAGGCGTTGGGGAGGGACGGAGAGCACCATGCGCTCCTGGGCTTCCGAGACCCAGACCTCCCAGGGGGCCAGCCCGGGGTACTTGAGAGGGGCGTGGCCGAGTTCGACCTCGGCGCCGCAATCCTCTCCCATTTCTCCGATTGCCGAGCTGAATCCGCCGGCTCCGCAGTCGGTGAGGGCGCTGTAGAGGCGCCGATCCCGCGCCACCATCAAGACGTCGAGGACCTTCTTCTCGGTGATCGGATCGCCGATCTGAAC
>CAYVRL010000138.1:0-6198 GCA_964454065.1 uncultured Planctomycetales bacterium
ATGAGTCTCCTGGCTGTGGTCATGGCCGGGGGGAGGGGGAAACGGATGGCCGCATCCGGGGCCACGTGGCCGAAACCACTTGTTCCCGTTCTCGGGGTATCCCTGCTAGAGCGCAACCTCTGGGCCTTGGCCCGCCACGGCATCGATAGGGCCGTGGTCCTGATGCCCGCTGATTCGGATGAACTGGAAAGTTTCCTGGTCGGTCCAGGTCGGGTGCTGGCCGCTGCCGCCGGCATCGAACTGAAGCCGGTGGTCGAGTCGAAGCCGCTGGGCTCGGTGGGTGGTCTCCGACTCGTTTGCGATGCGGCGCAAGATTTCCTCGTTTTGAACGCGGACAATCTCACTTCCGTCGATCTTGGAGCCCTGGTCGCGTACCACCGGGAGCGGGGGGCGGACCTAACCCTAGCTTGCCACGAACAGGAGTGGCAATACCCCTTCGGCGTCCTCGAACTCGCCCCCCAGGAACCGGCGGAGGTAATTGCTTATCACGAAAAGCCTCGCCAGCGGTTCCTCACCGCCAGTGCCGTCTCGGTCTTTTCCCGCCGGTCCATTCACCATATCCGGGGAGATGAGTCCCTCGATCTCCCCGCCCTGGCCAGTCGGCTTCTCAATGCCGGTGCCAGCGTCGCGGCCTCGCTCCACCAGGAGGCATGGATCGACGTCAACGATCTCGGGGCGGCGGCCGCGGCCGAGCGGATGGTGGCAGCGCGGCCGGACAGCTTCGAGCGCTGGGCTCCCATGCCCGATGCCGAGCAAGCGGTCCTCATGTTCCAAGACGCCGGCCGCCTTGCCCTCTACGCCCGGTCTGGATCGTTCGTTCTCCCCGCTGCGCCGGTTTCGGCCGAGAGCGGACCGGAACGGGCGGCTAGGGATCTGGCCCAGAACCTCATCGGGGCCGCGGCCAGGCCGGAACTGCTCGCCGCAATCGACGAGGCCGGGCCGGGCCCAGGCCCTCCGCTTCTCGTTCGCCGCCATCTCTTCGTCCAGGAGAGCCTGGCCGCCTTCTTCTCGCCCGGAAAGGAACCCCGCGTCTGGCTGGGCGAGAAGGACCTCCGCGCCCTCCTCCACGAGGGAGGGGCGCCCTCCTGGATCCTCCGCGCTGCAGCCATTTGGCTCCACCGACATGCCTGAACATCTAGTCATCGCCACCCTCTTCACGAATCTCCAGATCGGTGGAGACGAAAACCGAGTTCTCGGCTTCGCCCAGGCACTCAACCCGAACCAGGCCGACCACTTCGTCGTCACCATGACCCGCCCGGGCCTGGAGGACCAGACATCCGGCCCCATCGCCTCGCGATACGCCGAGGCGGGCATTGAGGTGATCAGCCTCGATGAACCACTTCGCTCTGAACGGCGGAACAGCCGGTCGCGAGCCGGTCGCCTGCTCGGGGATCTGGCCTCGGTTCTCAGGATGCGGCGGCGTCTGGCCACCCTCTTTCGACAGCGTGGCGTAAACGTGGTCGACGCGCGCATGAACCAAGCCATGACCATGGGGGTGATCGTCGGCGCCGCAGTCGGCGTTCCCGTCGTCACCGGGACCGAGTATTTCCAGGATTTCTGGGTCAACCGCTGTTCAAGGCGCCAGCGCGAGTACACCTTCCGACGACTGGACTGCTTGATCTCTGACTCGGAGCAGGCGCTGGACGAGATCGTCGAACCGTTGCCCTGGCCCTTCCCGCGTCGGCGGATGATCCCGAACGGCATCCCTGAGCCACGGCCGAGCTTTCCGGACAAGACGGCGGCCCGTCGCGCCCTCGGCTTGCCGGACCGCCCGGGCTCCATCCTCATCGGACAGGTCAGCCGGATGATGCCGCACAAGGGCCACACCTGTCTCATCGACGCTGCGGCGCTGGTCCTTGCCGAGGAACCCGATTGCCATTTCGTCATCACAGGCTACGACCACGGTATGACGGACTACCGGCGCCAACTCGAGGCGCAGGCCAGGCGCCGCGGCATTCGGGACCGGATCACCTGGATCAGCTACTCTGGGCCGGTGGCGGACGCCTTCCTGGCCCTCGACATCCACGCCCACGCCACCTTCGTCGACTCGGCCCCGATCGCCATCCACGAGGGTATGGCCTGTGGTTTGCCGATCGTCGCCGCCAATGTTTGGGGGATCGGCTACCAGGTCGAAGACGGCGTAACCGGTTTTCTCGTCCCACCGCGCCAGCCTGAGGCTTTGGCCCAGGCCTTGTTGCGTCTCGTACGGGACGAGGATCTTCGCCGCCGCTTCGGTGCCGCCGCCCGGCGTCGGCACGAGAATGACTACCGGATCGAGATCATGGTCCAGCGGCACCTGGACCTCTGGACGGAACTTCTGAGCGATGCCCGCAAGCGAGGGCGCAGCGCCGCCGGTCGGCGCTGCCGGGGGAAGAACTGATGCCCATGCGTTTCCTCGTTACGGGAGCCCAAGGTTTTCTCGGTCGCTACCTCGTCGCTCGCCTGCTCGAGGATCTTGAGACGACGGGGATTCTTGGTCTCGGCCGTTCGTCGGCCCGCCCCGGTTACTTCACGCACCAGGTCCACTGGAGAAAGAGGCGCGTGCAGGCCCCCCTTCCCGCAGGGTTGCGGCCGATCGACGAGGACCGACGCTACCGCTATGTACCAGTGGATCTCCTAGACCGACCCACCTTGATCGCCGAGCTTCGGTCCTTCCGGCCGGATGTCGTCTTTCACTTCGCAGCCTCCCTGCGGGACGAATCTCCGGATCGTTTGGCCCGCAACAATGTCGGGGCGACTTTGAGTCTGTTCGAGGCCATCGCAGGCTCCTCCACCCGGCGGCCTCTGGTCGTCCTCAGTTCCAGCGGGGCGGTGTATGGCCCGCCCGTCTCCCTTCCCATCCAGGAGGACCAGCGGTGCCATCCCCAGGATTTCTACTCCATCTCCAAGCACGCATCCGAGGAAGTGGCCCAGGTCCTCGCCCAGCGCAACGGCATCCCCTTGGTCATCGCCCGGATTTTCAACCCGGTTGGCCCGGGGCAGGAGGAACGGCATATCTGCGGCTGGTTGGCCCGCCAGATCGCCGACTTCGAGCGAGATGGATCCGATCCGGTGCTCGAAGTCGGTCCGCTCGACACCACGCGCGATTTCGTCGACCCCCGCGACGTGGCCGAGCAGGCCTATCTCCTGGCCCGAAGAGGGGTGGCCGGAACCGTCTACAACTCCGCCTCCGGGGAAGAGAGGCGGACCGGCACGCTTCTTTCGATCCTGCTCGAGGAATCCACCCTCGCTGTCGAGCCGACGATACGACGTCTCCCGTCCCGAAAGGACGACATCGCCAGAGTGGTGGCGGACATGAGCCGCCTGCGGGCACTGGGTTGGGAGAGGAATTATCCGATTAGGCAGAGCCTGGGCGAACTCATGCGCTGGTACCGGGAGGATGTCGCTGCCGAGGCTGCCCGCTCCCGGCCGGGTTCTTACGGCGGCGGGTGCAGCGATGCCCAGCTCACACTCGATACGACCCGCCGTTCGCACTGCCCGATCACCATCGAACCTGGTCTTCTCGACAAGTTGCCTGACATCCTTCGGCTGAACCATCCAGGGTGCACTTTCGCTCTTCTGAGCGACGAACGGGTACATGATCTTTACGGCCGGAAACTGGGCGCAGACATCAGGATCCAGGGCGGCGATGTCTTCGACATCGTCGTGCCCGAAGGGGAGGTCTCCAAATCCCTCGATAACTTCCGCACGGTCATCGAGAGGATGAACCTCGGGGGATTCCAGCGTCGTTCGGTGCTTCTCTGCCTCGGCGGCGGCATGATCACCGACCTCGGAGGGTTTGTGGCCTCTTCCTACATGCGAGGCGTTCCCTACATCTGCATTCCGACTACCCTGCTGGCTCAACACGACTCGGCGGTAGGTGGCAAGGTCGCCGTGAATGCGCTCTGGTCCAAGAACTTCATTGGCGCCTTCCATCATCCCGCAGCCGTCTTCTCTGACCCCTGTGTGCTGGCGACCCTCGAGGAGCGCTTCCTCTGTGGCGGGATCGCTGAGGCGGTGAAGGTCGCCATGACGGGTGCGGTGGACTTGTTCGAGTTCCTTGAGGAAACGGTCGAGCCAGTCCTGGACGGGCGGGATCCCGAGTGCATGGCCCGAATCGTCCGCCTCGCAGTCAAAAGGAAGATCGAACTCCTCCAGCCCGACCCCTATGAGGCGGACTTGCGCCGGGTACTCAATCTCGGCCACACCTTCGGGCACCCGCTCGAAACGGTCATGGCCTACCGGGGGCTGTCGCACGGAGAAGCGGTCGGCTATGGCCTGGCCGTTGCGACCGCCGTGGCCTACAACCGAGGCGACTGCACGCGCGCCGACGCGGAAAGGATCCTGGATCTTCTCCGCGCTTACCATCTTCCGCCGGAGGTTCCGGCCGAGAAGCTCGAGTTGGTGGAAGAACGGATGCGCGAAGTTCGGATGATCCGGGCTGGCCGCCTCAACTTCGTCTACCCGACGGGTATTGGTCAGCTGCGCATCGTCTCGGACTTGGAGCCGGGCGAGATCCGGCAGGCCCTCGCTTTCCTCGCCAACCGTACCTCGGCTCCCGAACGATGAGGATTCCGAGGGTATGAGCACCGTCACCCTCGGTCTGGATGTCGGTGGCTCAAAGCTCCTGGCCTGCCTGGTGGACGATCGGGGCCAGATCCTGGCCCAGCGGACTTGGCCGACGGGCCGCGCGACTGGCCCGGATCGTGTCCTCGACCTGGTCCGCCATTCCCTGAAGGGTCTGCCGGTCGACAGGTTCCGACCCGAGGGCATTGGCCTCGGCTTCCCCGGCCTGGTTGACCATCGGCGGGGCATGGTCCTGTCCTCGGTCATGCTGGATGGTTGGCATGGTTTCCCCTTGGCCTCGGAACTGGAGACTTTGTCCGGTCTGCCCTGCCGGATCGACAACGACCTGAATGCGGCGGCGCTGGCCGAACTCGGCGAGGCCGAGAGGCGCCCGCAGAGCATGGTGTTGGTCGGTATCGGTACCGGCATCGGTGGCGCCGTCGTTCTCGATGGTCACCTCTGGCGGGGCGTTTCCGGGGTCGCCGGGGAGATTGGCAACACCACCATCGACTGGCGGGGCAGCCCCTGCTGGTGCGGCCGTCGCGGCTGCCTCAACACGGTGGCCTCGGGCAGTGCCGTGGAACAGAGGCTCGGTCTTGCCCAGGGTGAGCTGGCCGCGCTTTCGGCTGACTTGCCCCCGGCCGAACTCGACTTGGCCCTGAGAGAGGCCGGTCGGGCTCTCGGGGTCGGCCTTGCCAACGCCATCAACCTGCTCAATCCGGAGGAGGTCGTTCTCTGTGGCGGCCTTCTAGAAACGGGCGACGCGTTCTTCGCCGCTGCCGAGGAAGCTGCCCGAGCCGAAGCCTTCGCCGAGGCAGCCGCCGCTTGCCGGTTCCGCCGGGCCCGGCGCGGGTACGAAGCGGTGGCCGTTGGGGCTGCCTATCTGGCCCGATCGGCGGACTGAGACCAGGTCCTGGAGATCACCACCAGCGCGGCACCTCCGGCCGCTCATGGAGGATGAGCGGCGCGAGGTGGTCACGAGCCTGCCGGAGACCTTCCAACCGTGCCATCGTCGGATCCTCGTGCTCCACGGCCAAGCAGCCGTGGAAGCCGACCAGGTGCAGCTCGGTGATCAGGCGGCGCCAGTCCAGCTGCCCCCAGCCGGGCACGCGGAATCGGAATCCCCGCCCGGACCGGTGCCAAGCGCCGTGGGCCAGGAGACCGGATCGGGCGGCATGGTGGGCGACCAGTTCTCCGTCCTTGGCGTGGACATGGGCAATCCGGTCACCGAGCTCGGCCGCGAAAACGACTGGATCCATACCGGCCAGAAGCAGATTGGCGGGGTCGAAGTTGAAACGGAACCTCGGGTGGCCATCGACCGCCTTGAGCGCCAGATAAGCGGTTTCTAGGTTGTAGGCGAACTGCCGAGGGTGGCATTCGTGAGCGAAATCGACGCCGAATTCCTCGCATGCATGGAGGACGGGCTGGATGGCTTGACGGAATGGCCCGATCATCCGCTCATAGCCGTCCGGCAAAGGCCACGGGAACCAGCGAGAATAGTCCTGGCAGCCCGTGAAACCGACGACGACGCCGACTTCGAGCCTAGCCGCGACTTCCATCGTCAAACGCAGCCGGGACTGAGCAAAGGCCATCTTTTCCTCAGGGGTTCCGAGGAAGATGCCGTCGGTGTCCTCGCCGTGAGGTCCAAGAAGG
>CAYVRL010000139.1:0-6196 GCA_964454065.1 uncultured Planctomycetales bacterium
CGGCGAAGTAATCCCCGTAGCCCTCGGAGATCGACCCATTCTGGCCGTTCCCGATTCCTCCTTGGACATCGTCGTGAAGCGCATGGCCGTACTCGTGGAGGATGATCTCCGCGTCCTCGGCGTCGTCCACCCCGCCGGAACCGTAGGTGATGATCCGGTTGCCGGTGTCGTACCAGGAGTTGTCGACGGTGGTACCGTTGACATCCATCTTCTGCTGGCGGTTGTTGGCGTTGGCTTGACCGATGGCTTGCAGATAACGCTGGAAGGAATCCACCGTGTAATAGCACATGACTTCCTCGAAGCCATCGGGGTGGCGCAGATAGATGAAATTGTTCGTCGGTTCGTTCACCCGGTTCCGAGTCGGGGAGGTGGAGGCGTAGGGACCATCGAGGTAACCGGTCCCGGCCAGATCCAGCAGCGTCACGGTGAAGTACTCGGAGGACGGAACGGCGGAATTCGAGTCGTTCTGGTCCTTCAAGTTCATGTTGCCGGAACTCTGGACCGGGTTGGGAATGAAGACCTGCCCGGTCCCGTTCACCGCACGACCGCCCTGGTGAAGGAAACGAAGATCCCGACTGCCGAGGAAACGGCCATCCTGAGCATCGACCAGGAGATCCGTGGTCCATTGGCCATCTCCTTGGACATGGGCACGAATCTCCCAGACCAGGCGGGGGCGGGCGGAAGCCGAGGAATCGGCGGGAACGGGTTCCCAGGCGAGGCGGGTGCGGAGCGGGGTCAGGGAAGCGCCGGGCACGGCGCCGACCTCCAGGGCGATGCCTTCGGCCGTGGCGGCGGAGATCCCCGGTTCCGCGGTCAGGGCGGGAGCGGCGGCGAAGAGGTCGCGGGCGGGGCCTTCGACGATCGCCGAGCCATCCCGGAAGAGGTCGACCTTGACCACCTCGCCGCGCACGGGAGCACCGCTCACCAACCGCTCGTAGACCAGTCGGCGCGCACTGCGAGACCAACCGAGATCTCGCACCAAGTCAAGACTCCCACGCCAGTTACGCTCCGTGAGCAGGCGCTGTCCGAGGATCGCCCCGCGCGCCAGGGGATCGGCGGGGAGACCGGCCGTGGAGGGAACCCGGAGCTGGGCGGGCTGGGAGGGGGTACCGACCTGGAGGGCCGGAGCGAGGAGGAAGGGCAGGAGGATGGCGAGCATGGCGAGTCCGGGGCCAGAGGGGACACGGGGACATTTTACGATAACCTGAAATGCACCTTTGTGCCGCGATTCTTGCAGGAGTCCGAAAGCCCGCCGATGGTATACCCAAGAGAGTCGTCATGAAGACTTCCACGATCCTCCTCGCCCTTTCCTTGCCCCTCCTCCCGGCTTGCGTGTTCGGCGACTTCGGCTGGACTCGGGTGACTCAGTCGGTGGAACACCAGGACGCGTTCGAGAGCGAAGGCCTGCGGCACCTACGCGTGGAGTGCGAGAACGGCCCGATCACCGTGCGCAGGGGGGAAGGCCCGATCCTCTGCTCCTCGAGGCTCAGCGCAAACGGCGAGAACTTTGCCGAAGCGGAGGAGCTCGCCAAGGCGATGTCGGTGCGGAGCGAACGGAACGGATCCGAGATGAGGATCTACGTGGATGCCCCGGAGAAGGCCAGGAACCACGAAGGGTGGGCCGCTTCGCTGAAGTTGACGGTGCCCGCGGATCTGACGCTGGACCTGGACGCCGCGAACGGCAGGATCGAGGTGCAGGATCCCTTCCCCGGGGTGCGAGCCGAATCCTCGAACGGGGCGATCGTCGTCCATTCCAACGGCGATACCTGGATCCGCACCAGCAATGGATCGGTGAAACTCTTCGGGCATCCCCAGAGTTTCCAAATCGACACCTCGAACGGTTCGGTCGCCGTGAAGCTGGAGGGAGACTGGAACGGCCAGGGCGTGGTACGAAGCTCCAACGGCGGCATCGACGTCGTCTGCTCGGGCCGCCTACGGTGCAAGACGATCACCTCGGCACGCAACGGCCGCGTCCGCAACGAAACCGCGTCCGCGACCGCAACCTCCGCGAGTCCACTTCCCATCGGGAGGTTGGAACTCCATACCAGCAACGGCAACATCGACATCCGCCAATCCTGACACTTGATGCCGGGGGATTTCTGTCTGATTTCGGGAAGAAATCCCCCGGCACGAAGTGTCAGTTCTTCGACAACTCGGTGAGGATGGCGTCCTCGAGATCGTCGGGGTGGAAGCCGAAGGGGCCGGGGCCGCCTTGGTAGACGACCTTGCCGTCCTTGCCGATCAGGTAGAGCCGGTCGGGCCAACCCTCGTAGGCTTCGTTCACCCGGTCGTCGAGCCGATCCACCAGGGCGGGGATGGGTTCCAAGGCGAGCTTCAACATGCAGGTCTTGGCGACCTCGCGGCGCTCTCCGAGATCCACCGGATCCTCCACCACCGGCATCCCGTGGCCGCCGAGCGGGGAGCGACTGTCGATCGCGTGGGCTTCGCGGATGTACACGATGAAGAACTGCACTTCCTCGCCGTAATCCTCCCAGAGTTCCTTCAGCCGACCGGCCGAAGAGCGGAAAGGCGGTCAGGTGTAGCTGCCGAAGATCAGGGCGACCGCTTTCTTGCCGCGGAAGGACGACAAGCTCACCGTGGGGCCCCCGTCGGGGGGTTGCAGCTCGAAATCGGGAGCCAGAGTGCCGACCGGAGCCCCCGACGGCGGGCGTTCGGCGCCGCGGCCCCGGCCACCGCGCGAGCGCGCCCCAGGGTTGGTCCAGACCTGGTCACCATCGTCCATCGCCAGGAAGAAACTCACCAGCTCGGTCGAAGCCAACTCCGCATCCCCATCCCGATCACAGACCGCGAGCAGAGCGGCGAAGGGTTTCGGGGCCTGGCGCCCCAACGCCCGCGGGGGCTGCGGGGCCCTGGCCGCGACCGCTGCGAACTCGGCGCGATCCAGCGAGCCGTCGTGATTCGCGTCCAGGCGGGCGAAGGAATCCTGGAGCTCCTTCAGCGCCAGATGGTCGCCGTCGTCGTCCCCCTGGAAACACGCCATCGTCACGCGCTGGGCCAGGGCCTGGCGCATCATCGTGGCGCGATCTCGCCCACCCTGGCCTCCGCCCCGCCCGTGCCGGAAATCCTCGGCATCGAGGCGGCCGTCGTGATTGCGATCCAGGCGTTGGAAGGTCGCAGCACTGCGCGTGTACTCCTGGGCACTCACGGCACCATCGTGATTCGCGTCGTACTTCTTGCGCAGGTAGTCCCAGATTTCGGAAGTGCCCTGGGCTTGCGGGCCGAGGGCCCAGCACAGAGCGAGCGGAAGGGTCAGGATCATGGGTGTTGCAGGTTCAAGGTGAAGGGGTGCCGCAGCCAGGTGCAGCTGCCGTCACGCAGTTCGCAAACGGCGGCCATGACGTAGGCTCGCAGTCGGGCGGCGCGCACGCCGTCGGGCAGACGGATCTCGAACTCCAGGCGCCGCAGTTCGCTGGAAGTCTCCGCCGCCGGGTTCGGATGGACGAGACGGCGCCGCTCCAGCCGCGCCCCCGGCGGCAGGGAGGAGGGGTCCAATTCCACGCGCAAGGGCTCCAGGGCGTTGTCCCAGACCGCCCGCGCTTCCTTCGAAGGACGCAGATCCAGGTAGACCCGGGCCACGGAAGCCTGCCGACCGGTCCCGAAGACCACGGTCGGTCGAACCCGGATCAAGCCCCGGTCGTCGACGGGCACCCCCTGGTCCTCCGCCGGGGGATTCCCGCCCGGCTCCACCGTCAGGGCGCGCTCGGGCTGGGCTCGTTCCGCGGCGGTCAGGGGCACGGGTAGGGACACCGGGGTCCGGCCCCGGGCGCGAATCGCCGCCCGGGCCTCGCCCACCCAGGGATAGAAGGGATAGGGCTTGTCCATCCGCGGTCCGAACTGCTGGATCCGCCGCCGCCAGATGTACTGATCGGGACGCATCGCGAGCGCACGGCGCCAGGCATCCACCGCGCCCTGGAAATCGTCGGGATGCCCGGGGCCGGAATCGAAACGCATGCGCAGAGCGACCCCCCAGCGGAACTGCAAGCTCGCATCGTCGGGGTACGCCGCGGCGGCCCGCTCCAGCACCGGGATCAGTTCCTCGAGTGCACGTTGCCCGTCGAGGAAGTCTTGGATCGCGGCGCGGGACTTCGACGGCGAGAGAGTTGCGGTCGGGGAGGCGGTCACAGCGGTCGGAGCGGAGGCCGGGGCGGGAGGCGACGAGACAGAGGCCGGGAGCGGGAACTCGCGGTCCAGGAACTCGGCGGCGAAATCGCGGGGATTGGCCCGCAGACTGCGCACGATCCCCCCGGCATCGATCTCGATGAACCGTGGTACGACCTTGGAATTGCTCAAATTGAATGGATCCCAGAGGATCGGCCAGTCGAACTCCTGCCACTGCTGGTACAGCGCACAACGAGCGGGGTGCTGCTCCTGGGCCAGCCCGAGGACCACGAGACCCTTTTCCTCGCGCCACTTCCGGGCCGCCTGGTGCCAGACCGGCACGTGTTTGCGGCAACCCGCTCACCAGGAGGCGAACTCGATCAGCAGGACCTTCCGCCCGCGGAAGGAGCCGAGCGAAATCGGCGGACCACCCTCCACGGTGGGCAAACGCAGCGGCGGAGCGGGCTTCCCGACCACGAACTCGGGTTCCTGAGCGAACAGAGCGAAGGCACAGGCGATGGACATCAACACCTCTTCACGCTAACGCAAAAGCGGGAGGGGGCGTAGGCTTTTCATTCCCCCGCGCCCCTGCATGCGATCCTTCCCCCCTGGAATCCATGGCTTCGCCCTCGGCGTCGCCTTCCTGTGCCTCACCCTGCCCCTTCCCGCTCAGGAGGAGAACGCGACCCCGCCCCCGAAACCCGCTCCTCCTCCCTCGAGATATCAAGGCCCGGATAGGATATTGGAAAAGATCGCCGGATTGGGTGGGGAGATCACGGACCTGGCCCGGACCCCGGAAGGTCGCCCTCTGCGACTGATCGCTTTCGGCAGCCCGGACGAAGCCGCCGACCGCCCCGAGATCCTGGTGGTGGCCGATCCGGATGCCTCCAAACCCGTCGCTTCGGAGCTGGCCTGGGCGCTGGCCGAGCATTTCGCCTCCGGGTCCCCGCTGCTCGACGCCGCCTCGGTCTACCTGTTGCCGGTCGCCAACCCCGATGCGGCGGCACGGGTCCACGCGGGGGGAGAGGCTTGGCGTGGCGCCCCGGTGGACGAAGACCGCGACGGCCTGGTGGACGAGGATCCGGTGGACGACATCGACGGCGATGGCCGAGCCCTCTGGATGCGCATTCCCGACCCCACCGGCGAGTGGATGGCGGACCCCGCCGACCCCCGCGCCCTGCGCAAACCCGACCCCAAGAAGGGCGAAGCCGGGGCCTTTCGCCTCCTCCGCGAGGGTCGGGACGACGACGGGGACCGCCTCTACAACGAGGATCCGAGCGGCGGCATCCGTCTGGACGCGAACTACCCTCATCGCTGGCACGAACACGCTCCGGAAGCAGGTCCCTTCCCCCTCAGCGAAACACTGAGCCATGCCCTCGCGGACTGGGTGCTGGCCCATCCGAACCTGGCCCTGATCCTGGTCCTCGGCCCCGAGGACGACCTGGCCAAGCCGCCCAAGGGTGGGGATGGATCCGGGCACGACCTGAAGGAGATCCGCAAGGAGGACGCCCCGCTCCATGCCGCGCTCGGATCCCGCCTCTATCAGGATCTCGAGCAGAAGCCGGTCGGAGAGCCGGGGAAACGGGGCAGTTTCGCCGACTGGGCCTACTTCCAAGCCGGCGCCCTGGTGCTGCGCAGCGCCGTGTGGTCTCCCGCTCTGCCCCAGGGCGAGGAGGACGAAGCCCTGCGCCTGCTCCGCTGGGCCGACGAACTCTACGGTCCGGACGTGGCCTTCCGGCCCTGGACCGAGGCCGAGCTGCCGCGGCTCGGCAAGATCGAAGTCGGGGGCTGGCTGCCGCTCGTGCGCCACAACCCCCCGGCGGAGACGATCCCCGCCCTGGGCCAGCGCTATGCCGCCTTCCTCGACTCCCTGGCCGGGGACTTCGCCCACCTGGTCTGGACTCGAGTGGAGGATCGAGACCTGGGCTCCGGAGTCCACGACCTGCGCGCGGTGCTGGTCAACGAGGGGCTGCTGCCGACCTCCACCAAGATGGGCCAGATCGACGCGGTCCGCCTCCCGGTCCGCATTCGGCTGGAACTCCCCCCAGGCGCCACCCTGCTCTCCGGCCGCGCCCGT
>CAYVRL010000140.1:0-6187 GCA_964454065.1 uncultured Planctomycetales bacterium
CGATCCAAGGCGCTCTGGTAATCCCGCTCGGAGCCGTGGTCGCAACCGGCGAGATCCCGCTGGAAATCGTCTTCGGCGCGGGCGCTTTCGAGACGGTGGTCCAGATCCATGCTGGGAAACGCGCCGAGGACGAGGCGATCCTCGACCGCCTTGGCCAGGGTCTCTCCCACCGAACCCAGATCCTCCCGGGCGTCGTGCATCTTCTTGGCCACCCGGGCCAGGAACTCGAGCTCCGTGACATCGCGGCTCGTGAAATGTTGACAGTGGATCTCACGCGCCTGACCGTGGCGGTCGATGCGGCCGTTGCGCTGTTCGAGGCGCATCGGGTTCCAAGGAATGTCGAAGTGGAAGACGTAGCGACAGGTGTCCTGGAGATTGATCCCCTCGGAGGCGGCATCGGTGGCGACCAGGATCCGAACGGGGTGGGCGGGGTCGCGGAAGGCCTCCTTCAAGGGCTCCCGGACGGCCAGATCCTGTCCTCCGTAAAGGTAGAGGATCTCCGGCTCCTGATGGCCCAGGCGGCGGAAACGCCACAGCAAATAAGCGAGGGTGTCCTTGTACTCGGTGAAGAGGAGCAGGCGCTCGTCCCGGCGCCAGGCGCCCGAATCGCGAAGCTTGCCCTCGACCCACTGTTCCAAGGCGGCGAAACGACCGTCCTGGGGCAACCACTTCCCTTTCTCGGGAAGGGGGCGGCCCATGCGCTCACGGGTCCAACCGAGTGCCTCGAGCGCCCGGGTCACCGCGTCGCGGGCGGCATCCAGGCCCTCGGCCACGCCGTGGAACCAGGCCGAACCCTGACGGACCGCCTCTTCCTCGAGGGACTGCTGTTCCTCGTCGGCTTCGGTGCCGACTTCGGCCTGGTGGCGTGCGGCCTCCGCCAGCTCGAGGGACACCGGATCGAGGTCGATCCCTTCGACATGTTGCCACCAGGTACGGGCAAAGGCGAAACTGCTGGAGAGCAAGCGTTTCGACAACATGCTGAAGAGGAATCGGATCTGGGTTCGGGCCCGCCCTCCTTCGCTCCCAGTCTGGTGCTCGACTCTCCCGCGCGCCAGCTCCCGATAGTTCCGCAGGGCCTCGAAGAGAGTCGTCTCCGCCGCGTCCAGATCAGCGCGGACCTCGTGGACGAAACGCTCGGGGAAACGTTGACGATGACTGGTGTTCAGGTCGCGTTTCAGGCGTCGCACCATCACTGCGTCCCGATGCCGCTTCTGGTCTTCGCTGAGAGTCGTGTCCTGGTGGAAACGAACTGGATCGAGGAGCTCGAGTAGGCCAGTGAAGGACCAGGTATAGCCGTTGTGGGGAGTAGCGGTCAGGAACAGCCGATGCTCGAAGAAGGGGTTCAGCTCCCGCAACATCCGGGTGCGACGACTTTCGCTGCCGAGCGAACTGGGCGCGAAGTTGTGGGCCTCGTCAACGATCAGGACATCCCACGGAGTGCCGATTCCGGCGGCGTCCAGACGTTTTTCCGCGGCGGAGCGGAACGCTTCCTTGACCTCCTCCTGGGCCAGGTAACTCATCGAGGTGATGGCCCGCGGGGTGACCGCCCAGGGGTTGTAGTCCGCTCCGACCTCGCGGGCGAGGCGCGCGCACTCGCGGGAATCGAGGATCGTGAACCGGAGATTGAACTTCTCCTCCAGTTCCTCCTGCCATTGCTGTTGCAGGCTCGCAGGGCAAACCACGAGGATGCGGCGCAGCGCCCGGCGCTGGATCAACTCCGTCAAGATCAGGCCTGCCTCGATGGTCTTTCCGAGACCGACGTCATCGGCAAGGAGCAAGGCCACTCGGGGCATTAGGAGGGATTTCCAGAGCGGGTAGAGCTGGTAGTCCTCCTGTTGAACCGCGGCGTGCCACGGAGCCAGAAGATCCTGGCGGTCCTCCGGATCGAGGATGGCGTGATGGGCCGCGTGTCCCCAGCGGACGGCATCCAGAAAGGCATCGAAGCGGGCGGGACGGTCGGGATGCGGAGTTCGAACCGGTTCGGCGAGGCGTGGTAGCCGAAGGCGGCTCAGGAGACGGGCGCCACAGGGCTCTTCCAACTCCCAAAGGACGGTTTCGTAACGAGGATATTCCCAGCCATCGAGGTATTCGACCTCGAGGAGATGCGTGCGCGGAGCATCCCTGCCCTCACTCTGCAAGCGCACTTCCCGGATCAGGGCCGGGCGCTGGCGCAGCAGGATGGTTTGGCCGGCTTCGAGGAGGATGGTCATGCGGGGAGGCTAGACGCGGGAGCGGATTCGCTGGGCGAAGACCCGGTGCATGGCGTCCAGATGGTCCGCCAGCCAGGAGGCGACCGTCGGCCACTGATTCCGGTCGAAGAGATCCCCCTTATTGCGGATCATGGCCTTGGCTTCCTTGGCGTTTTCCGCCCAGATCCACTCGAGGGGGAAACCCAGCTCCTCGTGGATTTCATCGGCCAGGGCGTGCATGGTCTCGAAGCTGTCCGCCGCATCGACCATCACGAACTCGCTGCGGATCTCCCAGGTATCGAAGTTGCGATCGGTCGTGTTCTTGCGACTGATGACTGCCCGCAAGTGGAAGCGGGAAAGGCCGAGGGCCATGCTCATCCATGGCCGCGGCCCGCCTCTTCGGGGTTTGAAGGCAAGCGGTCGACCGTCGCAGTATTCGTAGAAGAACTTCCAGAATTCCTGCTGTATAGCCTTGGTCGGCGTGATCTCGGGGCCGCCGGCCAAGCGCCGGGAAGCATTCTTGGTCCAGTCGTTCGGCTGGCACACCACGTTGAATTTGGGAGCCGGGGGGGAATCCCCGATCCGCCAGAGTTCCACCTCCAGGCCGAAGAAACGCAGCTCCTCGCTGGTGTTTTCGTTCAACCAGTCCAGGGCGGCGCGGTGTTCGTCCGTAAAACGTTTGGCGATCCAGACGATGTGGACCGCGGACAGCCCGGCGGCGTAAGTGAGGATCTGCCCCAAGTGAGTATGGTCCGTCTTGGCGAGTTGGTTCTCGATCAAGACCCAAGAATCCTCGGCGATGTCCTTGCAGACGATATCGGCGCGGTAGGGCCCGACATCCTTCTCGGTATCGATCAACTCGAGATCGAGTCCGATGGTCGAGCCCAACAGAGCAAGGTTTTCCTCCTCGGCGAGCCAGGGGGTGAAGTCGGAGGCCTCGCCGGGCCAGGATTCCCTGAGCGGAACGGATGCGAGCCGCCCCAGGGGGGAAGAGATCGAGGAGGATGAAGTCATGCGCAGAGGTGATGGGGAGAGGAGGGATGATAGCACCGGTGCGGCGGGGCGACGGGGGTCAGGGGCGGGACCAGAAGGTGGCGTCGCCGTAGGAGTAGAAGCGGTAGCGGTGGGCGACCGCGGTCGCGTAGATATCCTTCACGGTTTGGAGACCGTCGGCGGAACCGTGGTGGGCGGCGAAGGCGGCGACCAGGGCCAGCAGCGTGGAACGCGGGGTGTGGAAGTTGGTGAGCAGGGCATCCGTGACTCGAAAGGGGAAACCCGGAGTGATGAAGAGGCGCGTGATCGCCTCGCGGCGCCCGTCGAGGGCCCAGCTCTCCAGGGCCCGGCACACCGTGGTGCCGAGAGCGATCACTCGACCCCCGGCACGCCGGGTCTCCTCCACCGCGGCGAGGGTGGCCCCCGGAATCGTGAAGGATTCCGCGTGCATGGGATGGGAAGCGAGTTCCTCGACGCGGATGGGCAGGAAAGTGCCCGCGCCGACGTGTAGGGTCAGCGTGGCCAAGCGCACCCCACGGCGCTCGATCTCGGCCAACAGGGGACGGTCGAAATGCAGGCTGGCGGTCGGGGCAGCGACCGCACCGTCGGAGGCCGCCCACACCGTTTGATAACGGTCCCGATCCTCGGGGCCGTCGAGCGGCTCTCCGCGCGCGGCGCGACGCCGACGGATGTACGGAGGCAGCGGAGTCGCGCCGACCTCGGCAAGAAGCCGTAACCAGCCGCGTCCCGATTCGTCTACCACACGCCAGCGGCCGGGGGCGAGTTTCTCGGCCAGACGCAGCCGGTGTCCACCGTTGGTCGTGAAAAGCACCGTCCCCGGCCGCAGGCGTCCACCCGACAACATGAAGCACCCCACCCCGTCCTCGCCCGCACCCAACCACAGGCCCTCGACCCGACCCCCGCTCTCCTTCCGCGCCTCCAAGCGCGCAGGCACCACCCGAGTGTCGTTTCGCACCACCAGGTCACCCGCCCGCAACAGATCCGGGAAGTCCCGGAAACCCAGGTGTCGCACCGCGCCCTCCGGCAAGTCCACGGCCAGGAGCCGCGCCGCCGCCCGCCCCGGCGCCGGGTGGAGGGCGATCAGCTCCTCCGGCAACGGGAAGTCCAGCTCCTCGGTGCGCACGGCGCGGGCCCCGTCAGGCGTGCGCCCAACGCCGGAAACGATCCATCTGGCGGTGGAAGTCCTGTTCCTCCACCCCGAGCGGTGCCTTGAAGAAGGGCGCCGCGGCCCGGAGCGGCCCGCCCTCGCCGCGATCCTGGGCGAGCAGGGCGATCCGCGCCAGATCCAGCACCAGCGGCGCGGCCAGGGCGCTGTCACTCCCCTGCCAGGTGAACTGCATGCTCATCCGGGTGCCCAGGAAACCCTCGAAATGGATGAAGTCCCAAGCCGTCTTCCAATCGTGCAGACTGGGTACGAAATCGATGTGGACCGAGCTGTGCCCCACCGGCGGGTCGAGGATCCCTCGCAACACCTTGTCCTTGTTCGCGATCTTCCCCGCGCGCCGTTGCGGATCGGCGAGCGCCGCGCCGTCCCGGTTACCCAGCATGTTGTAGCCCTCCCAGGCCAGCACCGACAGCGCGCGATCGCGGAACAAGGGCGCCAGCACACTCTTCACCAGGGTCTCGCCGGTCTTGCCGTCATTGCCGAGGATCGGCACGCCCCGCCGCCGCGCGCAGGCGGCGAAGGCGGGCACGGTCCCCCCCGGCGCCGGGGTGAAGTTCACGAAGGGAATGCCCTCCGCAACCGCCGCCAGGCCATAGAGCAGCGAGCGGGAGAGGTCCGCCGGAGCATCGGCCAACAGGTCGAAAGGGTCGGCTTCCTCGTCCAACCAGGCCTCGGGCAGCTCAGCGGCCCGCTCGGCGGAAGCCAGATAGACCATCACTCCGCGCGCGAAGGGTCCTTCCTCCAGCCACTCCCGGATGTCTGCGCGCAGGGCTTCGACCGCCTCGGGAAGCGGCATCGCGAGCCGCTCCCGCGAATCCGGCCCGGCCAGCTCAGCATCGCGGGGGTCGGGCAGGCCCGGCGCCAGCCTGCGCTCGTAGCGGTCGCGCAACTCCCCGCAGAGTTCGACCAGGTCGCCCTGGAGCAGGCCGATCCGCGCCAGCTCGGCGGCCGCCTGGTGCGCGTCCCCGAGGATGTCCCAACCCCGCGCGTGCATGCCCCCGAGCGGCACCCAGGGCAGGTCCGCGAACTCGCTCTGCGCGGTGATCAGCCCGATCGGCGGCACTCCGGAGCGCAGGGCCTCCAAACCGTGGAGGACGGTGGTCGCGATCGCCCCGTGGGCGCCGACCAGGAATAGACCGGTCTGCTGATCTTCGATGTTCATCGCGAGTGAGCGGCACGAAGGCGTAGGTAGGCTTCGACTGCGGTCTGCTCGGCGCCGAAGTCACGGCCCGCCCGCAAGCGGGGGCCGTCGGCTGGGGGCACCGGGAGGTAGCGCGGAGTCGGAGGACCCGTTTCGGAGCGACGCGGGTTCCGTGGCGGGGCCGAGCGAGCATCCGCCTTTCCTCCCCGTGCGACGGCTGGGGCACCCCGCGGGATCCCGCCCCCGCTCGCGACCGCGGAGCGCCCGCGAACCCCTCCGCCCGCCCCGGCGCGAGCCGCCGGACCGCTGGGCCCGGCCGCCGCCCACAGGGCCAGCGACAAGGCCGCGGCGGCAAAACAAAGGAAAGGTCGCAAGGTCGCGGCGGGCCGAAAGCCACCCCGACGGGCGGCCAGGCGTGCGACCGCCTCCTCCACCAGGAGCGAGGCTTGCGGGAGGGCCGGGTCCACCGCCATCGCCGCCCGAATCAGACCGTCGGCGTCTCGGCTACGGTCCAGTTCGCGAAGCGGGTCCGCCCAAGGCGGGTAGGCCGCCAACAGGACCAGGGCGCCCAGCACCGCGCCCAGCACCGCGAGGGGCGGACGCCACGCGTGGGTATCCACGTAACCGAGAGCGGCCAGAGCCAGGGCGGAGCAGAGGGCGCCGACGCACAGCGCCGCG
>CAYVRL010000141.1:0-6169 GCA_964454065.1 uncultured Planctomycetales bacterium
TGAGTCGTCAAAGTTTGGTATAAAATCAACCGTGTTTTTATCCAAATCTTTTAATCCGGCCGCCTTTCCCCTTCTCGAGCCGCCACCCGGAGCTTGCAGGAACTTCGGGACCATGGCTGCGGGTTCGTGCTCGCTTCCCGGGGCGAGGACGGCGCCGAACCCGACCCGGGATGGGAGGGGCCGCCCGAACTACGGTTGATCCCCGAAGTCTTCGCTCCGGATCCGGAGGAAGCCGAAGCCACTCTTTCCGAGCTGGCGGGAGAGGGGAGGACCTGGGCCGCCCTGCATGCCCCGTTCAGCGTCAGCCCGGAATTGGCCCGTCGCGTCTTCCGGTCCTTTCCCCGGGTCAGCATCCATCTCGGGGAACACGAGGAGGAACGCCGTTTCCTGGCCGCGGGCGAGGGGCCATTGGCCACCCTCTTCCGAGCCCGAGGGCGACCCGCGCCGGCGGGGCGCTGGCCCTCTCCCGTGGATTGGTTGGCCGACACCGGGGGCTTGCGTTCCGGAGTCCTGGCGGTCCACGGGAGCGCCTTGAGCGGGGAGGAACTGGCACGGTTGCACGGCGCGGGTGTTCGGGTGGTGTGGTGTCCGGGGACCCACGCCTGGTTCGGCCGAGCCAAACCCGCCTTCGCCGCCTCGGGGTTCCTTCCCGCGGCCTTGGGCTGCGACTCGCGTGCCTCCAATGAGGCCCTTTCCCCGCTCCACGAGTTCCGGTGTGCCCATCGCCTCCTTCCCGAGGTCCCCGTATCGACCTGGTGGCGGATCCTGACCCGCGGCGGGGCGGAAGTACTCGGTCGAGCAGGAGAAGGGCGACTCGCGCCCGGAAGTCCGGCACGCTTCCTTCGCCTCCCCTTCACCGAGGACTCGAACGGCGGAGATGCCGACACCTACCTGAACGCCTTGGCGGAGGACCCCGCGATGCAGCCCCTGGGCCCCATCTTCCAGGTGGCCGGAGCCGATCCAGTCCCTCTTCTACCCGGAGGCGAAGGGTGAAGGATTTCCTGAAAGCGCTGCGAGAGGGGCGGCGTTTCCTGGTCTGTGGACATTTGCGCGCGGATGGCGACTGCCTCGGAACCGAAGCGGTCTTCCACCACGTGCTCCTCGCCCTGGGCAAGGAATCGCGGATCCTCAATCCCGACCCGCCGGACCCACGCTTCGCCTTCCTCGCCGAGCAGACACCTTTCGAACGCTATGAGGGGATCCTTCCCCCTTCCGATGGGGCGGTGATCTGCGATTGCTGTGAGCTTTCGCGCCTGGGAGAACTCGGGAAGGATTTGCTCGAGCGAGGGGTTCCCTTGCTGCTGGTGGATCATCATCCGCTGAACGAGGAGGCCCGTGCCATCCCCTGGCGGGCGTGTGCGCACGACTCCAGCGCTTCGGCGAGTGGCATGATCGCCTTGCGTGTCGCCCACGCGCTCGGGGTGGAATTGCCTCGAGGCGCCCGGGAAGCTGCCTTCCTGGCCTTGGCCACCGACACCGGGTGGTTTCGGCACCGCAACGCCGACCCCGAGACTTGGCAGGCCGCTGCCGAGTTGGTGGCTTCGGGGGTGGATTCCGGTTCGCTGTTCCGCCGTGCACTGCAACGGTCGTCGCCCGCCGTACCGCGCGGGATCGCGGCCGCACTCGAGAACCTCCGCTACGCGGCCGGGGGCCGAATCGCTCTCGCTGGGGTGGACGGAGCCGGGTTGGCGGTCGTCGACGGCCTGCTTCCCGACGCCGATGAAGTGCTGGAGATCCTGCGCGGGGTGGAAGGCGTGGAACTGGTCGGGGTCCTCTTCCCTGGTTCCGATGGAGGGTTGAAACTCAGCTTGCGCAGCCAAGGGGATCTCGACGTCTCCGCAGTCGCTCGCCGTTTCGGGGGCGGTGGTCATCTCCGAGCCGCCGGAGCCCGTTTCCCGAGCGGGTGGAAGCTCGACCAGGCGATGGAGGCCGTGGAAGAGGCGTTGAGGGCGCTGCTCCGCCCTTGAAGCGGGGTCCCTATTCGGCTTCGACGAGTTCCTCCTGACTTCGGAACATCCCGAGCAAAGCCAGTCGAGCCAGGCGGGGATTCTTCCGCAGGCGGCGCCGCACGTAGGGCATCCACTGGGAACCGTAGGGTACGTAGACCCGCACCGGAAGACCGCCGTCCAAGCAGCGACGGCGGAGTCCTTCCTGCACCCCCAGGAGCATTTGGAGCTCGCAGCGGGTCGCGTAGGCGGGGTGGCGCTCGAGCAGTTCCTGGAAGGAGGCGATCAGGGTCGAGTCGTGGGTCGCGACCCCGACGAAAGCACCACCCGCGAGGAGCAGCTCCAGGATGCGCAGATAGTGATCGCGGATCTCATCGGCTCTCTGGAAGGCGATTTCCCTGGGTTCGAGATAGATGCCCTTGACCAAGCGCACGTTCAGGGTCGGGCCCAGATCCGCCAGCAGAGCCCGCGCGTCTTCCTCGCTGCGTCGCAACATGGCTTGCAGTACACATCCCACGGCCTCGCCATGGGCCGCATGCAGGCGCCGGAAGACCCGCAGGGTGGCATCGGTCGTGGGGGAGTCCTCCATCTCGAAGCGCAGGAAACCGCCCCCTTCCGCCACCGCGCGGAGGAGGCCGTCGAGGGCCCGGAAGCAGGCCTCCTCGTCGAGCAACAGGCCCATCTGAGTGGGCTTCGAGGACAGGTTGCGTTCCAGGCCCCTTGCTTCCAGTTCGGCGAATAGATCCCGGTATTCGACGAGGGTCGCTTCCACACCCGCGGGATCCCGAACCGCTTCCCCGAGGATGTCGTAGGTGAGCCGGTAGCCCGTTCTCTCCAGGGCGGCGCCGAGACGCAGTGCCGATTCTCGATCGGCGCCCGCGACGTAGCGTCCGCCGAGACGGCGCAGCAACGGCGGCGGCACCAGGGGCATGCCGAAAACCAGAAGTCGGTCGAGCCAGGACATTGGGTTCCAGGGGGTCGGGAAAGCATAGGATGGGCTCGTCGCGCCGATGATGCCAGACCCCCAGCACCCTTCTTCCGCGGCGATCCTGCCGCGCCCTGCTCTGCGCTGGCGTTTCCTCGCTGGCGCCGCGCTCGCGTTGCTCCTCTGTTTCCTTCCCGGCGTCGCGGATCTGCCCGATGAAGCCCGGGCGACCACGGGGGTGGCGGCCCTCACCGCCTGGTGCTGGTTGACCGGGGCTCTCCCGCTGCCGATCGCTTCCCTGTTGCCTGCCTTCCTCCTCCCCGCCACCGGAGCGGCGGCGGCCAAGGAGGTGGCGCCCGCCTACTTCCAAGACATCATCCTGCTCTTCCTGGGCGGCTTCATCCTCGCCCTTTCCCTGGAACGCTACGCGCTGCATCGTCGCTTCGCACTTCGGGCCCTGCGCACCTTCGGCTCCCGACCGCGGCGCGTGGTCTTCGGCTTCATGGCGACGAGCGCGGTGCTTTCCATGTTCATCAGCAATACCAGCACCGCTCTCCTGATGTTGCCGGTGGCGATGGCGGTCCTGCACGCTTGTCCGGAGGAAGAATCGAGCCGCCTCGGGCCGCCCCTGCTCCTGGGCATCGCCTATGCCTGCTCGCTGGGTGGGATCGGAACCCCCGTGGGGACCGCTCCCAACGCGGTGCTCATCGGCCAGTTCGCCGACCGTTTCCCGAAGGCACCGGAACTCGCCTTCGGAACCTGGGTCATCGGAGCCCTCCCTTTCGTGGCGGTCTTCCTGCTTCTGGTCTGGTGGACGCTCACCCGGGTGACCTGGAAGCTGCCGGATCGCCCCTTGCCCGCGCTGGAGGCCTACGCCGCGCACGGCGAGGAGCGCGGTGATGGCGGCCGACTCCGGGTCTCCCAGCGCCGAGTCCTTTGGATCTTCGCGCTGGTGGCCTTGCTCTGGATGAGCCGCAAGGGAGTGGACTTCGGCGATTTCGGCATCCCCGGATGGAGCGACTTCCTGCCTTCCGCGATCGCCGCCAGGATCAGCGACTCGACGGTGGCGCTGCTCGGCGTGGTGCTGCTCTTCCTGGTCCCAGGAGAGGGCAAGGGCGGCGCGCTCCTGGATTGGGAGGACTGCATGACCATCCCCTGGGGTATTCTTCTGCTCCTGGGGGGAGGGTTCGCGCTCGCCAAGGCCTGCGACAGTTCCGGACTCTCCGCCGCGATCGGTGAGCTGCTCGGTCACAGCGTGGATGCTCTGTCCCCCGTGGCCACGGTGGCCCTGATCGCCTTCGTGGTCTCCCTCTTGACGAACATCACTTCCAACACCGCGACCATCAGCCTGCTCCTCCCGCTGCTCTTCAGCGCCGCGGTGGCGGCGCGGGTCCATCCCATGCTGCTGGCGATTCCGGCCACCTTCGCGGTTTCCTGTGCCTTCATGTTGCCGGTGGGAACGCCTCCCAACGCGATTCTCTTCAGTAGCGGGGAGATCACCATCCCCCAGATGGTCCGCGCCGGTCTTCTCTTGAACTTGATCGTGACGGTCCTCGTGACCGCTTTCACCTTCCTCTGGATCGCGCCCAAGTGGGGCTTCGATCTGTCCACCTTCCCGGCCTGGGCGCAATGAGGCTACCCTTCCGGATCCGAACCGCGGAGGCACGGCGGCCGTGCCCCTTCCGGCTCCCTTTGGCCCTGGCTCTCTCGTTCGCCGGTTGCTCCCACACCGTTCCACCCCCGGATCTGGTGATCGTCTCGGTGGACACGACTCGCGCCGACCACCTGGGCATCTATGGGGCCGGGCGCGCCACCGATCTGGAGGTCACGGAACCGGGTTCGCCGCGCTGGTTGTCGGCCCAGGGAACGACCTGGGACTGGTGCTGGGCGCCCGCGGGCAAGACGATACCTTCCCTGGGCAGCCTCTGGACCGGTAAGGAACCTCTGGAACACGGCGCTCTGGCCCACGTGACCGCTTTGCAGGGGCGTAGCTTCGCGGAGGAACTCCGGGACCGGGGGTATCGCTGTTTCGCCCGCTGCGCCAACGCCTCGGTGCTTCCCGAGCTCGGTTTCGCGCGCGGTTTCGAGGACTATGCGCTCCGTCCCAAGGAACGCGAGGACCAGGTCGGTCCCGAACTCTTGGCCCTTGCCGCCCCGGTCGTGAAGGCGCGCGAACCGCTCCTCCTCTGGGCCCATTTCATGGCTCCGCACCAACCCTACACGCCCCCTCCCGAGGACGACCTCTACGGTTCCGGGCCGGGGCCCACGGGGGACAATGCGACCCTGAAATCCTTGAACTTGGATCCCTCTCTCGCCACCCCCGAAGTCGTTTCCCACCTGCGCGGACTCTACGACGGAGAGATCCATCGTTCCTCGCGGATGGTTCGGGATTTCCTCCTCGGCCTGGATCGCGCCTACCGCGAAGCCGGACGGGGAACCTTGCTGGAGAACGCAGTGGTGGTCTACACCGCGGATCATGGCGAGGAACTCGCGGAGCGCCATGGCTACTTCATGCACGCCAAGAGCCTCTTTGCGAGCGTGACCCACGTGCCGCTCGTGATCGCCGGTCCCGGTTTCGCTGTGGGGCGGAGGATCGCCGATCCGGTCTCCCTGGAGGACGTGATTCCGTTGGCCTTGCACCGCGATCCTCCGGCACGACGGATCTTCGTCTCGGTTTGGCAACGGGACTTCTACGCCTTGCGCGATTCGCGTTGGACCTTGATCCACCGCGCCTCCGATCGCTATCCCCTGGGTCCTCCCGAACCGCCGTTGCGGGGGGCTTTCCCCTATCCCCGCTTCGCCCTCTACGACCGCCGGGAGGATCCAGGGGAACGCCACGACCTCGCCGCCGCTCGTCCGGAGATCCTCGCCCGTCTGCTCGGCGAGCTGAACGACTGGTTCGATGGTCTCCGGATCGCCGATCCGCTGCCCATGTCCGGGGTGGATCCCCAGATGTTGGAGTCCCTGGGTTACGCGGAAGGCTTCGAGGACGATCGGACCCGTCCTTGGAGCGTCGATCGCTGGCGCCGGGAGTTTTCCCCCCGATGAAGGATGGAGGAGCCCGCGACCTCCCCCTCGCCGAGAGCGGGTCGGGGCACGCGGCCTGGATCGAAGGCGCTTTGCTCGCGGGCGCGGTGTTGCTCCTTCTCGCTTTCGGCGGCGATACGGTGCGAGCTTCCTACCATGGCTTCCTGCACATCACGGTGGGCCGGGCCGTCCTCGCCGGAGGCCTCCTGCCCGAGAATCCTTATCACGCGGGAGTTCCACTCCATTACTACACGCTCTATCCCGCGCTGGG
>CAYVRL010000142.1:0-6167 GCA_964454065.1 uncultured Planctomycetales bacterium
ATGCCCCCTCAAACTCCCACCAAGCCGCTGACCATTCCCGCAGCGAAGGAAACCGGGATGGCGACCGCCAAGTCTACGCGGTAACTCCGGCTATCCAATCGCCGCTCCCATACCGTGAAGCGTTTCTTTCCCGCGGGCACCGCGGATGCGCGCTCGACGCCTCGAATCATGAAGACCGCCGCCAATGCAACCACCCCTGAAAAGACCAGGGAAAGAGCGTGGCCAGAGAGTCGAGACGATTCCAGACCCCCGACGAAACCACCCAACGCCGTCACCAATTCGAGGGCCATGGCAAGGGGCCAATCGATCCTTCCCGCTTTCCGGAAAATGATCGACGAAGAAAAGGAAAGCGTCATGATCAGGAACAAACTGGTCGTGGCCGCGGTGTGGAAATCGATCCCCAACCAGACCTGGATGGGGGTGTAGAGTACACCCCCACCCTGGCCAAGAATGGAAAACCCGATCGCCACGAAGAACAATGGGATCCCGAGCAGGACCAGCATTTCCCGTCCCTATTCTTCTTGCCGACGCCCCGTAGCCTTGGCGTGGCAGGGGATGCAGACCCTTTTCTCCCCGAGGATTCGCCCATAGGGCTCGACCGTCATTTCCCCGCACAGATCGCAGACGAAACTCTCGAAGGAATGAGGCCCGTCATGCCACTCATGGGGAAACACCTCACTGATCGAAAAGAGACGTTCAGGAGGCATTCCCATCACCCTTTCGATCAACGGGGCTACGACCTCTTCGGGAACCTGAGAAGCGGGGATCCCCTGACTCCGGTACTCCGTAAAGAATGGACTTTCCTTGGTGGATTTCATCACTTCCGCCCGTGGTACCACCCGCACCGCCAGCTCACGCTCCTTGTCAATCAGGATCAATCCCCACTTTCCTCGATGGAGCTTCCGGATGTTCCCCTTGCCGAAGGTGCAACCCGTGATCATTTGCACGCCATCCGCAAAACAGGTTGCGCAGTGATCCTCACCGATCTCGAGGAGCGCCATGAGTTGGCCATCCTTGGCGCGTTCCACGTCCAGGGCGACCATCGCGGCGGCGCCGGCTCGCAGGCCCAAGGGCATCGCGGGGCATTTGTGGCCGTGGAGAAGGAGGCCCACCTCGTAGTACTGATGCGGATCGATTCCGTTCTTGCTCGAAGTCATCGTTTTTCCTCACCTTGCCTGTTTCCGGACCTTTCGCCGGTTGGTTCTCCTCGCAGCCCGACGGCCTTGCCGGACCGCTTCCTCCAATGCAGCCGCGTAGTGGCGCAGCGTTGCGCAGAGGGAGCGACTCTCCAAGCGGTAACGCACTTCCCGGCCCTCCTTTCGAGCCGACACGATCCCGGCTCTCCTGAGCGTGGTTAAATGCCTTGAGACACCAGAGATATGCACTCCGCAGCAGTTGGACAGTTCGGTCACCGTGCGGGCCTCCGAAGCCACGGCCAAGCGACAGAGCAGGGTCAACCGATTCGGGTCGGCGAGCGCCTGGAAGATCTCCGGCCGGAACTCACCGAGCAATCCCGCCGCGCAACGTGCCGCTCTCTCTTCCATGCCCTTTATTAGCACGTTTGCGCAAATGTTCAATCCTATTTTTCCCCGTGAATTACCCGTCCAGAAGTATCCCGCTTTTCTCCAGCGCATGTCCCCGCAATCTGTGATAATGGAGGCCGGTAGGCGTGTTCCTGTCCTGCCCGGACGAAAAAGAGCATGTCTTCCAAGACCTTCCTGAGCCTCGGCCTACCCGAGCAAATGGCGGCGTCCCTGAGCGAGCTGGGCTACGAAGGGCCCACTCCGATCCAGGCCGCCGCGATCCCCTTCCTCCTTTCCGGCCGGGACATGATCGGCCAGGCCCAAACGGGAACGGGAAAGACGGCCGCTTTCGCGCTTCCCCTGCTTGCGCGCTTGGATCCAGGACCACGCGGACCGCAGATCCTGGTCCTCACCCCTACCCGGGAACTGGCTATCCAGGTTTCGGAGTCCTTCAGGAACTATGCCGCATCCATTCGGGATATCCGTGTCGTCACCATCTATGGAGGGCAATCCTATCAGGGCCAACTCGCAGCGCTTCGGCGTGGGGCTCAGGTCGTCGTTGGTACGCCCGGCCGTGTTTGCGACCATCTCCGCAGAGGCAGTCTCGAACTCGATGGGTTGAAGAGCTTCGTACTCGATGAAGCCGATGAGATGTTACGAATGGGCTTCATCGAAGATATCGACGCTGTGCTGAAGCAGGCTCCAGAGGAAAGGCAGATCGCCTTGTTCTCGGCCACCATGCCGCCGCAGATTCGCAGGATCGCGGCGACCTATCTCCACCAACCCGAGGAGGTGACGATCGCCTCCGCGCAACTGACCGCGGAGTCCATCCGCCAGCGGTACATCGTTGCCAAGAGGAATGACAAGATCGGCATTCTGTCACGGGTCATCGAGTCCGAAGACATGGATGCCATGCTCGTTTTCGTGCGCACCAAACAGGCGACGAACACGGTTGCCGAGGATCTCGCCGCGCGCGGATTCGATGTGGAGGCCATGAACGGTGATCTTCCCCAGGCACGACGAGAACAAATCATTCAGCGCTTGAGAACGGGGAAGGTGGACATCATCGTCGCCACCGATGTCGCCGCCAGGGGGTTGGACGTAAGCCGCATCAGCCACGTAGTGAATTTCGATGCCCCCACGGATTCGGCGGCCTACACACACCGAATAGGGAGAACCGGCCGGGTCGGCGCAAAAGGGGAAGCGATTCTTTTCGTCACGCCCCGGGAAAAATACCTGGTCCGTTCCCTGGAAAGATCGACCCGCGGGGAGATCCTTCCGATGTCCGTGGCTGGAGACGACGCAATTCTCGCGAATCGAGTCGAACGCTTCAAGGAACGGGTCAACAAAGTGCTCCTGGACGGAAAGCTGGAACCATATGAGGAACTGGTGAATGGATTCCTGACCGAACATTCCTCGGCGGGTGTTCTCCAGGTTGCGGCAGCCCTGTTGGTCCTTGCGCAAAGACCTGGCTCCTCACTCCTGTCCGTCGGTTCTCATCCAGAATCCACCACATCAGGTAGGACGAACTCGACGCACCCGAAGGGGAAGCGCCACACGATTCCCGAAGCGACGGGCGAACCCGCTCTTTCCCGGAGTGCAGAGGCTGGCATGGTCCGATATCGGATCGAGCTCGGTCGCCGGGACGGAGTCCGACCTTCCGCCATCGTGGCGTCCATCAGCAAGACCTCCGGCTTGGCGGGAAAATATATCGGCCGCATCGAAATCCATGAGAAATGTTCCACTGTCGATCTACCCGCGGGCATGCCCGCGAAAACCTTCGACGATCTAAAACGCGCCCGAATCTACAAGCAGCCCTTGAGACTCTCCAAGGTGTAACTCTGACACCTTTTCCCCGGCATTTCGTGTCAGGAAACGGGAAGAAGTCACCCGGCAAGTTTGTCTTGGAAGGACCGCAGGAAGGCGGCGGCCGAGGGCCAGTCCGTTTCCTCCAGGGTGAGCGCGCCGGAGGCGACGCGGCGGCGGATGGTTTCGAGGATCTCGTCGAAGCCGAGGGCGGGGCGGGGATCCAGATAGTGGTGTTCCTGGAACCAGTCCTCTAGAGCTTCGATCCGCTTTCTGCGAAATCCCTTGAGACGGCCCTGCTCGAGTGCCTCGAGAACGGCGGCGGCCGAATAACCCAGATCGTGGGCCAGGTCCCGGAAGTCCTGCTCGAAATTCTGGCTGACGATCCCGGCAGCCATCAACTCCTCGATGGGAAAAGGCTCCGGACGACCGTGTCGGAAAACGGACAGAAGTTCCCCGGCAAGTTTGTCTCGGTCCCCCAGGGAGGTGTCGGCGAGGGTGGTGCAGCCGCGGGCGAGGAGGGAGCGGAGGCGAGGGAGGTCGTCCGAAAGCAGGTAGTAGAGGTGGATGGCTCCAGCAGGGGCGTAGGGATCGAAACGGGGAACTCCGAGCCGTTTCGCGAACTCCTCCGGCGGGAGGTCGGCGGACGGAAGCGGCACGGGGGCCGGGATCGGGGAAGGACCCGCATCGTCCTCGGGCAGCGCGGCGAGCGCGCGCAGCTTTCCCAGGTCGATGATCCGCAGCTCCACCGGCGGTCGATGCTCCTCCGCCAGCCGCTGCCAGGCCCGGACATCGGCCGGGTTGGCGGTCAAATAGAAGACCTGTCGCTCCGCCGCGATCCGCAAGAGGGAGTCGCCGACGGTCCGGAAACGACCCGGATCGGCGGTACTGAGGGCTTCGTCCAGGAACAGCGGCGGCGGGACCGTTCCCACCTCGGCCTCCTCGAGGAATGCCAAGCGTAGGGCAAGCAGCAGTTGAACCCGGGTTCCATCCGACAGTTGATGCAAATCGAGCCCCCTGCCGCTGACCACCTCCCGGGCGCGAAAGCGATCGGCCTTGGGATCCAACTCGATTCCATGGCTGCCAGCACAAAACCTCCGGAAGTGTCGATCCGCCTTCTCCAGGATGGCGGGGCGCTCGGCTTCCTGGTACTCCTTCTCCACTCCAGCCAGCAGGAAGCGACCCGCGGCATTCTCCAGAGCCACCGCCCGCTCCTCGGCGTAGGCTGCCTTGGCGCCGAGATACGCGGCCAGGGCCTCCTCCAAGGCCACGTCCTCCCGCGCTTGCGACAACCGTTCCTGAATCCTTCCCTGTTCCTTCGCCAGGTCCTGGAGCCCCTCGGAACGTTCCCGCGCACCCTCCAAACGCTGCTCCAGATCCGAGATGTAGAACTCTCTTTCCTCCGCGGTATCCGGGAAGTCCGGCAGCCGACCGCGGAGTTCGCCGATTTCCTTCTCGATCCCCACCAGCTTCGAAGTAACTTTCTCGAGGGTCATCCGACATTCCCGCAACTCGTCGCTTCGTTGCTTCAAATCGGCGACCATGACCTCCGCGGATTCGGTGTCCAGGATGCTTTCCTTCCCGATTCCATCCCCCCCACCGCACCAGGGAAGGAGTTCCTCGCGCAGTCTTGCCGCCCGGGACTGCCGCCGCGCCGAGGCCCGCTCCTCGGCCTCCCGCGCGACCGCGAGTTCGGCGCTCGCCGCGGCCCACTCCGCCAAACGTCGGACCAGTTCCCGACGCGCGAGAGGAGCCTCGAAAACCTCTCCCTCCCATGCCATGGGCCGCAGGCGATCCTCCAGGAGCTGGATCCTGGACTCCTCCGCCGCCCGCGCCCGCTGGAGTTCCTCTACCGCGGCAAGACGTTTCTCCTCGGCGAGGGTGGCGAGACGCAGCTCCACGAACCGATTCGCAACCGCGGCCAGGTCCCAGGATTCGGGGGCGCAAGCCGCAACCCCGTCCAAAGCATCGAAACGCCGCTGCTCCGATTCCCGGCTCCCCACGGATCCTGGATGGCCCCTCTTGCGATCGCGGTGTGCCCGAAGGACGAGGAGCGCCGCAAGGACCGCGGCGAGAGCTGCCAGAGCGCCCGTGAGCCCACCGGCGAGGACTGCGAGCAGGCCCGCCCCCAGGGCGAGGACCGCGGCGAGGAGCAGCGGCGTCCGACCCGGGACCGGAGTGGAAGGAGGAGGAGCTTGCAGCCATGCCTCCAGGACCGAGGCCGCACGCCGCAGACCTTCCGGGGTCGCGGGCGTGAAGGGATTCACGTCGGAATAGAGACGAAGCTTCTCCTCGGCGGCCTCGCGGGCGGCCCGGCTCCGCTCCCAACTCTCCAGGAGATCGTCCAGCCCCCGCGCCCAATCCAGATCCGGCTGCATGCGCACGGTTTCGGGAACGGCTTCCCGGGCCTGGCGTTCCCGGACCTCGGCTTCCCCCACTCGCTTCCGCGCTTGCTTCCATTCGTCGGTGGCACTCCAAAGGGCGAGCCGCTCCTTCTCCAGGGCCTCGATCACGGCCGCGTCGATCGGTTCGGCGAGCCCGCAGGCGCGACAGCCCGCCTCGGCTGATCCTCTCTCCTCTCGAACCGCGGCATGGACCTCCAGCAATTCGGGGAGCTTCCGCGCGGCCTGCAAGTCCAAGGCCAGAGCTTGGGCTTCCACCCTCGCATCCTTCGCCCCTCGAACCTCCCCGCGCAACTCCTCCAATCGTTGCTCGCTCCGGGCCAGCTCGGCCAATTCCCCTTCGCGGCTCCGTAGTTCCCTCAGCTTCCCGAGTTCCTCCTTGCGCAGTCTCTTCAGGGAGCGAGAACGGAGAGGGAAAGCCCGGCGCAGATCCTCC
>CAYVRL010000143.1:0-6144 GCA_964454065.1 uncultured Planctomycetales bacterium
GCAAGGCCAGCTCCAGGGCCCGCCGTTGGCTGGGATCGGGACGCAAGGCGGCGCGGCGCAGCGCGGCGCTGGCTTGTTCCGGGGTCGCCGCGGGTGGGAGGGAGGTGTGCAACAGCCTCAGGATCTCCTCCGCGCAACCGGTTTCCGCCTCCCAGAGTGGAGGCAGATACCAGCGGGCGGAGTCCGGATCGGAAACTTCGTCCACCAGTCGCCCCTGCGAGACCAGGTCCGCGGCGGCTGCGGCGACCGTGGCCGTGGCGATTCCGAGTTCCTCCAGATGGTCCCAGACCCGTTCGCGAGGAAGACAGGTGTGACCGGCATGTGCTGCCTCGCGCAGGTCGTGGAGGATCACCCCACGCGCCCGTGCTTCGGAATCGGCTGGGATGCCGAGTTCTCGGGCCATCCGCTCGGCGGTTTGGAAACCGACCCCGCGCAAGGACTCGATCATCGCCCAGGGATCCTTTCGCACTCGTTCGATCGCCCCCGCCTGCCAGCGCTCGTAGAGTTCCTCCGCGTGGTGCGCGCCCAGGCCGAAGCCGCGGAGTTCGGCCAGGACCCGGTGGCGCTCGCGCCCGTTCCGAAAGGAGGCGCTGATGGTTGCGGCCCGCGTGGCGCCGATTCCCGGCACTTCCCGGAGCCGCTCCGGCCCGCTTTCGAGGGCTTCCAGGACCCCTTCTCCGAAGTGGGCGACGATGCGCCGGGCCATCTCCGGGCCGATTCCGGGAAAGGCCCCGCTCCCCAGATAGCGCTCCATGCCGCTGCGGCTGGTGGGGGTGGCCCGCTCCGCCCAGTCGGCCCGGAACTGGCGACCGTGACGGGGATGCTGGATCCAGTGGCCGTGCAAGCGCAGGCTTTCCCCCTCGTGGACCTCTCCGAGTTCTCCCACGGCGGTCGCGGGGCCGTTCTCGGTCGAGAGTGCCACCACCGTGAAGCCGCTTTCCGGGGCTTGGTAGATCACCCCCTCGACCAGACCCTCGAGACTCTCGTGGGTGGATCCGGATCCGGCCGCGGCGGCGGCACCGGGCGGTCGGGAGGAGGAGGAAGCCATGGGGTTGGGAAAGCGCCCTCAGGTGGACGGATTCCGTGCTGGGGATTACACTATTCGGCCCGACTGGGGTAGCCAAGCCCTGGAAGGGGCCGGCGCAGGTCGGCGACACCCCGAACATACGCATGATCAAGGTCCAGGTCCGTCCGAACGAATCGCTCGAAGCCGCCATCCGGCGCTTCAAGCGGCAGTGCAACTATTCCGGCATCTTCAAGGAAGCCCGTGCCAAGAGCTACTACGAGAAGCCGACTACCGCGCGCCGGAACGCCAAACTGGAGCGGATGCGTACCATCCGGAAGGCGGAGCGCATGCGCCGTCGCGCCCGTTTCTAGGCCGATTCCGCCCCATGCGGGCGGTCCGAAGGCCTCGGCGTGCTCCCGTGCGCCGAGGCCTTTTCCTGTCATGGCGCGTCCCCGGAAGGAGAGAATGGAAAGGCGTGGGCAGCGCGATCTCGGGCTGCCTTGGGTGGAGCATCGCCACGAAGTCGGTGAGCCGGATCATGGCCGTCGTCTGGATGCCTTTCTGGCCGCGCGGGTTCGCTGGCGTTCGCGGGCCGGGATCCGCGACTTCATCGAGGGCGGCATGGTCGAGGTGCTGCCGGGGAAGGATCCTCAGCAGGCTCCGGTCGGGGCTCTGCGCTGCGGGCTGAAGTTGCGCCGAGGCCAGGAGGTCGTCCTGCGGACCCCGGCCCCGAGGCCCGCGGACGAAGCGCCTCCGCCCATCGGAGCGGAGGAACTGGACGTGCTCTACGAGGACCGGTGGTTGCTCGCGGTGGACAAGCCGCCGCACATCAGTGTCCATCCATCCAAGGGACACCTGACGGGCTCGCTGGTCCACCTGGTCCACGAACGGGCTCGGCTACGCGAGGGGGAGGGTTGCGAACCGCCGACCTTGTGCCACCGCCTGGACCGTGAGACCAGTGGAGTGGTGTTGTTCGCGAAGGACCGGCTCTCCCGCACCCGGATCGGGCGGCAGTTCGAGGCGCGGCGGATCCGCAAGTGCTATCTGGCGCTGGTGCGCGGGACGATGGAAGGGGAGGAGGGCGTGATCGACTTGCCCCTGGGCCGTACCCTGACCAGTGAGGTGCGATTGAAGATGGGGGTGCGATACGACGGGGATGGTTTGGCCTCCCGCACCGAGTGGAGAGTGGCGCGGCGCCTTCCCGAGGCCACCTTGGTGGAACTCACTCCGAAGACGGGGCGCCAGCACCAGCTCCGGGTCCATCTCGCCGCGATCGGGCACCCGATCCTCGGCGACAAGCTCTACCTGGGCGGTGAGGAGGTCTTCTTGCGCGGGATCGCCGGTCGTCTGACCGCAGAGGACCGCACTCGGTTGCAGTTGGACCGCCAGGCCCTGCATGCATGGAAATTGTGGGCGGAACACCCGATGACGGGCCGGGAACAGTGCTTCGAAGCCCCCCTCGCCGCCGACATCGCCGAGCGGATGGTCGAGCTCAGTAGACGTTGATGGTCAGGCTGTCGCCGTCGCTTCCCGCAGGGGAGGAGGCGCTGACTTCGATCAGGTAAGTGCCCACCGAGAGGGTGCCGTTCTCCAGGAGCCGGGAGACTTCCAGGGTGCCGTCCGGGGCGTCGTAGAGGGTGGCATCGGGACCGAGGAACTGATTCAGGATGCCGACGTGGTCGAGCCCCATGTGGGTGGCGGTCAGGGTGACCTGGTAACTCGTGAGGGAGCGGAAGCCGTCGCTGGCACCGAGAGCGAGTTCGATGGTGAAAGGGGTTCCCACGGGCACGCTCGTGGAGGAAGCGTGCAGGCGCGCAACCACCGGGCGGTTCTCCAAACCGGTATGGAGGACGTAGGTGGTGCCGAGGCCGATATTGCCGACTGGATCCGTGAAGTCGGCGCGGTAGTAGGTGACCGCGTCGGCGGGCAGGGCGCTCAGGAGCGCGTTCTGGAAGATCCGCGGTCTCGAGTCAGCGCCAGGAACGCTGTTGAGCAGCGAGGGATCGGGACCGAAGCGCAGCTCCATGGTTCCGAGGTCGGGGAGCGCCCCATGCAGATTGTCGAGACGGGCGGCAATCGCCCATTCCCCGGGGGTCCCGGTGTAGGCGGCGGACTCGATGGTGGCCGGCGGCGGAGGGGTGGTGTCGAGTATCGGCACCTTGCCGACCCGAAAGGGTTGGTAGAGGGGGTCGCCGACGTAGATGTTGGTCCACTTCAGTTTGGAGTCGCTGACGCGGGCGGCTTCTCCGAAGGGGTAGCCAGCGAGCATGTAGTAGACGAAGATCTCGGGGTAGGGGTGTCCGTTCAGGTAGGGTTCGGCGATCACTCCCGGGCCGCAGGTCAGGCCGCGTTGCAGCGCGCTGCCGAGGAAGGTGCCGGGCACCGGATCGCGCATGTGGGCGACCGAATCGGAGTTCAGGTCGCAAGCCATGGAGCCGACCTTCCACGTCCAGACGTCGAAGTACTGCCGGTAGTTGTACCAACCCTCGTAGACCATCGCGTCGGGGGCGGAGTCGGCGGGGGTGCCGTCGGACCAGAGTGCACCACTCTCACCGATCTCGGTTCCATAGGGTTCCCATCTGAGGGGGAAACCGGCTTGGGGCATCCAATCGCGCCCGTAGGCCATGTCCTTGTCGGCGGAGGCGTAGGTCCAGTGGCCGAAAGGATAGCCAGCGAGGTCGCTGGCGGAGTAGAGGCCGAAGCGAGTGTCGCAGTAAGCGGTGCCGGAGTAATGGCCGGGCTGAGTGGACAAGTAGGCGTCCCCGTAGAGGGCCATGTCCACGAGTTCCATCGCGTGCTGCTTGTCCACCCCGTCGAGGCGGGCGACCAGATAGGTACGGTGGCCCAGTTCCAGGAAGGACGCGGGATCGAAGCGACCTGGATCGGTGCCGACGCCCGGGGCGGCGTCGAAGTAGGTGTCGGGAGAGCCGAAGGAGAAGAAGAAGGGAGTCGTGCGGTCGCCCAGATTCCACGGGGAGATCAGGGTGGTGTCGAGTCCGCGGGTGGAGAAACCGGGGGGAGTGATTCGGATCGGCACGCCGTAGCAGAACAGGAAACCGAGCGTGTAAGTGGAGGAGTCATTGAGGATCTTGTTCCGGATCGGCGTCACCATTTCGTCCCAGAAGGCTTCCCAGCCGGTCTGACCGGAGTAGATCTCGGAAGTGCCGGTGGAACAGGCGACCCCGAGAACGTTGTCGGCGGTGACGCCGCGCAGAGCGGCCCAGTGGCGGGCTACTTCCTCGGAGTCGTTGATGCCGTTGCCGTCTTCGTCCGGCCAGTTCGCGTTGTAAATCACGAGCCAGCGATGGGCGGTGCGCTCGGGGTCCGGGTCGAAGGGGGTCTGGGCGGCGGGGAGCGCGAAAGCGGCGAGAAGCGCGGGGAGCAGCATTCCACCATCCTAACGCGGGAAGGGAGTGCGCCTGGGGAGCGGGGGGCTCAGGCCAGCAGGGCCAAGGCGCTCGCGGCGATCAGGACGCTGCGGCGGGGGCCGCCGAGAGGGACGTGAAGCAGGCCTTCGGCGCTGCCGAGGATCTCGGCGGCGGTGTCGTGGTCGAAGTGGCGGGTGAGGGCCCAACCGCGCAGTTCGTCGGCGTAGAGGCGGAGGAGGGCCCAGGCGTCCTCTTCGCTCTCGGGATCACCGGGGGTGTGGAACTCCAAGGCGGTGCGGGCCTCGAAGCCATTCTTCCGGAGTTCCACGAGGGCTGCGCGAGGGGCGGTGTTGGCGGATCGGCAGCGCACTTCGATGTCGCGGGGGGCGGTATCGCGGTCGGCTTCCCCGAAGCTGTGGACCGCGCGCAGGTCTTCGACCGTGATCGCCCCGGCGAGGGCACTCTGGCTGCAGTCGAGTAGGACACCGCGGAATGCTGCTGCATCCAGGGGGACGTCAGTGAGAAGTGTGGCGATCAAGACCACCGCGAGGCGACACTAGCGGACCCGTCCCGCGAAGGAAAGCATGGTCCGAGATCTCGATACCTTCCCACCCGAACAACGGTCGATCCCCGGTCCCGTGGGGCGCTTGGCCGCCACGCTGGAGCGTCCTCGGGATTCCGCGCGAGGCGCCGTTTTGCTCCTGCCGCCCCATCCCGCACATGGTGGCACGCGGCAGAACAATGTCGTGCGCTACGGGGCACTGGGGGCATTGGAAGCCGAGATGGTCGGCTTGCGTCTGGATTTTCGGGGAGTGGGGGGATCCGAGGGGATCCACGACAACGGCCGCGGCGAGGTGGAGGACGCGGCAGCCGCGCTCGCATGGTTGCAGGAGTCCTTCCCCGGACTTCCGCTCTTCGTTTGGGGCTACTCCTTCGGCTCTCGGGTCGGGTTGGTCCTGGCTGGGCGCGAAGACCGCAAACTGGCGGGCTACCTGGGCATCGCCTGGCCCACTCGGATCTACTCCTGGCCCCGCCTGCACCCCTGGCCCTCGCCGATGGCCTTCCTCTATGGGGATGCCGATCCCTTCGTGGACCCCGCAGCCATGGAAGTTCCCCAGCGCCAGGGCGCCCGATGCATTCTCCTTCCCGGCGCGGACCATTCCTTTCGCTCCCACCTTCCCGCCATCCGCTCTTTCACGGCCCAGACACTTGATGCCGGGTGACTTCTTCCCGTTTTCTGACACTTCATCCCCGGCAAGAAGTGTCAGAAAACGGGAAGAAGTCACCCGGCATCCGAAGTAGAGAAGAAGCCTGGGCCGCTGGAGTGCGACCCAGGCCATCCCCCTAGTTGTCTGACTTTCGTGATGGAGACTGGGTAGACGGCCCAGAATCCATTGCCGACGGCGTGTGCCGCCGAACATCCAGGATGTGTGCAAGCGGCGTGCCAAGAAAGGAATGCGAGGTAGGGCTCGTCCCCGAGTGAAAGCGCACGCTTGCCGTGCGGCCCATGGGGAGGGTGGTCAGAATGGGGGAGATGAAGGACTCCTGCCCTCCCGAACCCGCGATCCGCACCATCCTGATGCCCAAGGACACCAACTCCAGTGGCACCATCTTCGGTGGGATCATCCTGGCGAACATCGACCTCGCGGGTGACGTCGAAGCGCGGAAAGTGAACCCCTTGCGGAGCTACGTCACCGTGGCGATGGACGAAGTGGTGTTTCACGAGCCCGTTTTCGTCGGCGATCTGGTGAGCTTCTATACCCGGAGAGT
>CAYVRL010000144.1:0-6118 GCA_964454065.1 uncultured Planctomycetales bacterium
GCATCGAGGTCGTGCCGCTCGCGGGCAATCAGTGCCATGAACTCGCGCTGCGCAAACCCGAGTGGTGCCGAACGACGACCTCGCCCGCCGCGGACGAGAGAGGCTGGATCCACCTACACCTGAACGACCCCGTGCATGCCGCGCCGGAAGTGACCTTCCCGATGCCGGTGGAAGTCCTGGTCGCCAACCCGGCGGTACTCGCGGACCGCGGCAAGGTGGCCTTGCAGCGCGGCCCCTTGGTCTATTGCTTCGAATCCACCGACAACCCGCAGGCGTCTCCGCTGCGGGCTGCTCTCGCCATCGACGAGGAGGATCCGGGAAGCAACTGGCACGCGGAATGGAAGAGCGATCTCCCCGGTGGTGGCGCGATGGTCCTGATCGGGCCGGGGCACCCTCTGGAGGACCGTTACACCCATTCCCAAGACGCGCTCTACCAACCGCTGGCCAATGCCCCGCGAAGCGAAGAGGGGACCACGGAGTTGACCGCGATCCCCTATTACCTGTGGGACAACCGTGGCGCGGCGAGCATGCGCGTGTGGATGCCGCGCGCCGCGGAGTGAATCAGCGGCGAGCCTTGCGCCCGCCCTTCTTCGAGGCCTTGCGAGTCGCCTTCTTCCGAATGGTCTTCTTGGCCGTCTTCTTCCGGGTGGTCTTCTTACCGACCTTGGGGGCCGCCTTCTTCGTGGATCCCGGCTTCCTGCCCGGCTTCTTGCGACCCGTGGAGAGACCAACCGCCTTGAGTCGGGCCTGGACTTCCTCCGTGGTGGCGGCGGAGAGGGCCGCGATCTCCGCGGCAGCCTTGGCGCGCGGATTGCTGCGTCCCTTCTCCCAGGACCACACGGTGTTGAGACCGACACCCAGGAGCTTGGAGAGCGCATCCTGAGAGAGCCGATGGCGCTTGCGGAGGGTGGAAACGGCCCCCTTGCGCAGTTTGCGCCCCTTGGCCGGAGCCTGGCTCGGCGCGACCGCGACGGAAGCGGGGGCATTGCCCGCCATCAGGGCCTTGCGGAGGGCCGCCACTTCTTTCTCCATTTCATTGACCCGCTTCTTCTCCGTGCGGAGAGCCACGCTCAAATCAGCGACTTGCTGGCGGGCCTCGCGGCGAGCGAGGCGGATGATTTCTTTCTTGAGTACCGAGGCGAGAGTTGCCATGCGATGAGTTTTTTCGTTTCGTGGGGTTGCCCGCGCCGCGGGCTGGCGCAACAGGGTAACAAGGCGCCTACGATCATGTAAGGAAAGAAAAGGACTTCCTCAAGGGATCCGTTATGCTTTTCCTTCCATGAGTCAGAACCGGATCGAAAAAATCGCCCAACGTTACGCCCTGCGCCTCGAACCCGGGCAGGAACTCCATTCCGGGGATTTTCTCAGCGTCCGACCGCGGCACGTACTCACCCACGACAATTCCGCCGCGGTCATGATCAAATTCCAGGGTCTGGGAGCGGAAAGGATCGCGAATCCGCGCCAACCCGTATTCGCCCTCGACCACAAAGTCCAGGATCAGGGGCCCGAGAACCTCGGCAAATACGCAGCGATCGCCGAATTCGCCTCTCGGCACGGGATCGATTTCCATCCCGCGGGTCGCGGCATCGGCCACCAAGTGATGATCGAGGAAGGATATGCCTGGCCCGACTCCCTGGTGGTCGCCTCCGATTCCCATGCCAATCTCTACGGGGGAATCGGGGCTCTCGGAACCCCCGTGGTCCGCACCGACGCCGCCGCACTGTGGGCCACCGGAGAGACCTGGTGGCAGATTCCGCCGGTCACCCGAGTCGTCCTGCGGGGAAAACTACCTCCCGGAGCGAGTGGCAAGGATCTGATCATCGCCCTCTGCGGTCTCTACGACCACGACGAAGTCCTCAACCATGCCCTGGAGTTCGAAGGGGAAGGCGTCGCGACCCTGGAGATCGAGGAGCGGCTGACGATCGCCAACATGAGTACCGAATGGGGCGCATTGGCGGCTCTCTTCCCCTGTGACGAAAAGACCCTGGCCTGGCTACGGGCGCGGGAAGGACGATATCCCCCCTTTACCCGGGAAGCGATCGATCGGCTGGAGGATCGACCCTTGCTCGCCGATCCGGACGCCTCCTATGCCCAGACCCTGTACCTGGACCTGGAGCAGGTCGGACTCTTCGTTTGCGGCCCGGACACCGTGAAACGAATCCTCCCGGTCGCGGAGATCGCCCGTCGAGGGAAAAGGATTCACAAGGCCTATCTGCTCTCCTGCGTGAATGGCCGGGTCTCCGATCTGGCGGCCGCGGCCGCGGTTCTGAAAGGACACCAGGTCGCCCCGGGAGTGGAGCTGTACTTGGCCGCGGCATCCGACGAAGTCCAAAGAGAGAGCGAACGACGCGGCGACTGGCAGATCCTCCTGGAAGCGGGCGCCCGCCCCCTTCCCCCCGGCTGCGGCCCCTGCATCGGTTTGGGAGCGGGGCTGCTCGAAGACGGCGAAGTCGGGATCTCGGCGACCAACCGCAACTTCAAGGGGCGCATGGGAAGTCGCAAGGCCGAAGCCTGGTTGGCCTCCCCGGCCGTGGTGGCGGCCAGCGCCATCGCCGGTTACATCTGCGGCCCGGGCGACGCACCAACCAGCATTCCCGAGGTCCGGGTGGATCGCCCCGAAACGGTGCCTTCCTCTCCCCACCCGCCCCGCATCCTCGAAGGGTTTCCCGAAACGCTGCGCGGAGAACTCCTCTTCTGCGACGCCGACAATCTGAACACCGACGGGATCTATCCCGGGAAATACACCTATCGGGAGGACATGAGCCCCGAGCAGATGGCCGCGGTGGCCATGGAGAACTACGACCCCGGTTTCCAGGGTCTCGCTCGCGAGGGCGACGTCCTCGTGGGAGGTTCCAACTTCGGCACGGGATCCTCCCGCGAACAAGCGGCTACCGCTCTGCGCGCACGCGGCCTCCAACTCGTCGTCGCGGCCTCTTTCTCCGCAACCTACAAACGAAACGCCTTCAACAACGGCTACCCGTTGCTCGAATGTCCAGAGCTGATCGCGTTCCTGCGCAGGCGCTTCCCCGATCCCCTACCCACGCGTCGCACCGGTCTCCAGGCCGAGATCGACTTCCGGTGCAGCGTCCTCCGCGTGGACGGCGAGAGCTTTTCCTTCGCTCCGCTGGGGCCCGCGGCGCAGGAATTGATCCTCGCTGGAGGCCTGGAGGCCCTCGTGCGCAGCCGCCTGGTGGAGCAGGGCTAGGCGTTTCCCGCGGCGGCGACTCGGCCTCGACCCGCTCGCTTGGCCTCGAGGAGGGCGGCGTCGGCGGCCGCGAAGAGCGTGGCCAGACTCCCTTCCCCTTCTCCAGGGTAGACCGCCAGGCCCGCGCTGACTCCGGGAAGAGGATCCAGACGACCGTCCAGGAGCTGAGCGAGAGCTTCGGTGGCGCGCTCCCGCAGGCGCTCGATCAGGATCCGCCCACCCGCGAGATCGGTGTGGGGCAGGAGCATCATGAACTCGTCCCCACCGAAGCGAGCCACCAGGTCGGTGTCCCGCGCCCCGGCCGCGAGGACCGCGGCGAAGGTACTCAGAGCACGGTCCCCGAAAGCGTGGCCCAGACGGTCGTTGACCTCCTTGAAGCGGTCCAGGTCGAAGACCGCGAGTCCCACGGGGAAGCCATAGCGACGGGCACGGGAGAGTTCCACACAGGCATACCGATCGAAGGCTCGGCGATTGAGACGACCGGTCAGGGGATCCCGCAGCGCGAGTTCCTCGATCCGCCGCCAGGCGGTTCCCGCGGCATCCTCGCGGCGACGGCGACGAACGGCTTCCCGGATGCTCCGGGCGAGAACCGCATCCCCTCCCCTTTCGAGCAGGAAGACCGGCAAGTCCAGGGATTCCTCCCTCAGCCCCTCGAGGATCCGCTCCGGCAAGTCGCCCTCGGGATCCGGGCGGGTCCCGGCGGGAAGGAGGAGCACGTCGGCCTCCCGCGCGCGGGCCAGGGAATACACGGTTTCGGGATCATGGACCACCCGCATCAAGCAATGCAAGCCCTGGGAGCGAAGGCCGTCCAGCAGCCGTGCCGCGGCCGCGGGCTCTCCCCCCGGTAGCAAGAGACGGATCATCCCGTCCTCTCCCGCCTGAGGCGCGAGCCCCGCGCGAGCCGGACCCATCCGCACTTCGTGGAACATCTCCACGATCCGGCGAGCACCACGACGGGCGATACCGAGCGGTTCCTGCCAGGTTCGGGGAAGGGATTCCAGCTCCCCATCGCCGAGGTCGGCCAACCAGCGCAGGGACTCCGCCGGGGACTCCAACTCATCGAGGGTGGAACCGAGTAGATCCAGCATCAGCCGCGTGCGCTCTCGTTCCGAGGCGTCCTCCAGGGCGACGAGCGCGGGATTCAGATCGTGGATCTGGATGACCAGCAAGGCTCCGCCCCAGGGACCGGAAGGCAACGGACTCAGTGCCAGCTCGACCGCGGCCCACTCCTCATCCCGATCCGGAACCGGGAAACGACGGAGCAAACGCACACTTCGGCCCGCCCGCAATTGATCCCACAAATGGAGGGTGTCGCCCGGCTGGCCGCGACCGCTCTCCAGGAAAGAGGAAAGACCGACCGGGACCTCCAAACCCAGGCCCTCGGCCCAGCGGAGGAATGCGGGATTGGTGCCGTGAACGGTGCCATCGACACCGGTGAGGAGGAGGGGAACGGTCCAGGCCCGGAAGAAATCCTGAGCGGAAACCGAGGGGAGTGCGGACGAGGAGCCGGAAAGCACGGGAGGGGAGGACGAGTGGCAGGATGGCGGGGGAATAGTGCCCCGCTGCCGACAAGTTACCGTTTCGGATCAGGAATGGAAACGCAAACCCTTCACCAAGGGCTCGTAGGTCATGAAATCGGCGTGGTGGACCACGTAGGCCTCGGGGCTGCGACGGATCAGGTCGCCCTCTCCGGCATGGGCGGCGATCACATGGCACACCGCATCGGGAACCCCACACTCCTGGGCCAAGGCCACCCCGGTGAAGGGGTGGCGCAAGTACTGGCCGCGCCGTGATTGCACGCATGCGCCGCCGACCTTGTCGTACTCGAGCAACTTTCCGACATCGGCAAGGATCGCGCCGGCAAGCAGGACATCGCGGTCGATCGGAAGGGCATCCGCCATGAATTCAGCGATTCGCTCGGCGCAGGCACGGGCCAGGTGCACGACCAAGCGCTTGTGGGCCAGGAAACTGACCGGGCAGTCCTCGACGTGCAAGGTGAAGGGGATTTCACGAAGATCCCGAGGTTCCAGAGGACTCCGCTCGAAGGCCAGCAGCCAGGTGGCGAGCACTTTCTCGCGAAGGGTGGAATCCTCGATCCAAGCGAGTTCCGGCCAGAGTTCCTCGATGTCGGCGCGGGCGGCCATGGGTGCGGATTCTAGGGCTTCCGTTCGTAGAGGAGTTCGATCCCTGGATCGACCACTGGACTCCGGTAGCCGACGGGCAAGGGGAGCCTCTGTTCCTTCTCCCGGACCTCGAAGCTCCGGCGATGGGTCTCGCCCTGGGGGTCACTCCAGCCGATCACCAGGCGGAAGCGGAATGGGACGCCCTCCTGGGATTGCCGCAGGGTCAAACCTCCACGGTCCCAAGCGAAACCCAGGATGGGGCAGCCGGGACGATCCAACCACTGGCGGAAGAACCACTCCAGATCCCGACCCGCGGCCCTCTCACAAGCAAGCTGCAGGGCCTCGCTGCCGACCGATCGCCCGCGGTTCCGCACGAAGAAATCCTTCAGGGCCGCGTCGAAGGCCGCCTCCCCGAGTTCGGCCCGCAGCATGTGCAGCACCCAAGCCCCCTTCTGATAGGTGTTGGGAGCACTGGATGCGAAGAGATCGTCGGGAGTGCGGTAATCGTGCCAGCGCAAGGGCCGGGCGCGAGCCACCGGGGATTGCAACCAGGAACGACGGGCCTGATCCATGACCCGGGAAAGGGGCGGACCGCCGCTTCCCTCGTCCAACCAGGGACCGAAGTAGCTGGCGAAACCCTCGGAGAGCCAGGCCTCTTCCCACTGCGCGTAGCCGACCGCGTCTCCGAACCACTGGTGGACGAACTCGTGGGCCAGGGTGCCGATCCCGTGTCGGCGACCGTCGAAGAGGCTTTCCATCACCCAGGTATTCCCCGCGTTCTCCATGCCGC
>CAYVRL010000145.1:0-6079 GCA_964454065.1 uncultured Planctomycetales bacterium
GCCGCCTACCGTCGAGCCCTCCAGCTCCAACCCGACGACCCCCAGGTCATGAACGACCTCGCGGTGATCCTCCACTACTACCTCAAGAGCGACGACGACGAAGCCAAGCGGCTGTACCAGGCGGCGATCGACCGGGCCGAGGAACTGCTCGCCGGCGACGGTCCCGCCGACCCGAAGGAGACCACGCGCATTCGAACCGCGTTGCGGGATGCGAGGAACAATTTGAAGAAGTTGGAGGCGGACGACCGCTCCCCCGGCTGAATCTGGCCCCCTTCGGTGGACCTCTTTTCCCCAGACTGCCGTAACCTGGCGCTCCCTATTCCGTCTGCTCAGCGAGGACGGCGGATGGCCTCGTTCCATGGCCCCGGGTTTGGATCCTCCAGGCCTCGCCCTGGATCCAACTCTCCCCTGGCCAAGGAATCGAGGCGTGAAGCAAAGGCCGCGGAAACCACTTCCCCGGTCTCTTTCCGAAATCCGATTGCAGAACGACCGCCGCGGAAGGCGGTGACGGAGGGGATTCGTCTGCATGAAGCCTCGAAGCAGGCACGAAGGGGTCCGGTTGCGGGAAAAGAAGGTCCACCGAAGGGGGCCAGATTCCGTTAGGCTTTCCCCCGCATGCCCGTCGCCTTCTCGACGCGCGAGGGCGGGCGCCGCAACCCCCTGCTGCGCGCCCCGGTCCTGGTTTCGCTGGGCTTCCTGGCCGCGATCCTGGTCGGGACCGTTTTGCTCTCCCAACCGAGTGCGGTGGCCGTCGGCCGGGCGCCCCTGAGTTTCGTTCAGGCGCTCTTCACCGCGACCAGTGCCGTCTGCGTGACCGGATTGACCGTGGTGGGTACCGCGCAGGACCTGAGCCTCCACGGCCAGGCCGCGGTCCTGGTCATGTTCCAGCTCGGGGGCCTCGGGGTGATGACCTTGGCCTTCCTGGTCTTCGAGAGCCTGCGCGGGAACACCGCCCAGGAGAGCGGGGAAGTCCTGGAATCCACTCTGACCGGAGACGTCTTCCGAGGCAATCCCCGGCGGGCGCTCACGATGGTACTCGGCGGCACTCTGATCTTGGAGCTGGGCGGTTTCCTGGCCCTTCTGCCGGCGATGTCCGGAGAGGCTCACCCGGCCTGGAAAGCCCTCTTCCTGTCGGTCTCCGCCTTCTGCAACGCCGGCTTCGACAACCTCGATCACGGCTTGGCGCCCTACTCCGGGAGCTGGGCGGTGGGCCTTCCGCTCCTCACCCTCTGGCTGGCCGGCGGACTGGGCTTCATCGTTCCCGCCGCCCTGTGGGACCGCGGCCTGTTCCGCGTCCATCGTCGGCTCTCCCTGTCGGCGCGGTTGATCCTGATCGCGGGACTGTTCCTCGCCATTCTCGGGCCGCTGCTCTTCCTGCTCAGTGAGTCCTTCGGCGGCAGTCTCTCCGGCTTGCCCTGGAGCGAACGGCTGCTGCTCGCCCTCTTCCAGGGCAATACCACCCGGACCGCCGGCTTCAGCATGCTGGACCTGAGCCAAGTGCGGCGGCTGACCGTGATCCTGATGATCCCCTTCATGCTCGTGGGAGGGAGTCCGGGCGGCACCGCGGGCGGGATGAAGACCACCACCGTGTGGATCTTCCTCGCCACTCTGGCGGCGCGGGTGCGGGGCCACCGCCGGGTGGTGCTGGCCGGACGTACGATCCCGATCGGGGTGATCCGTCGCGCGGTGCTGGTCTGCACCTCGATGGTGGCGATCCACTTCCTCGCCACCCTGTTGCTGGCCGCATTCGAGCCCGGCGAGAACCTGCCCTTCGAGGACCTGGCCTTCGAGGCCGCGAGTGCCCTCGGCACGGTGGGCCTGAGCACCGGCGTCACCCCCGAACTGGGGACCGCCTCGCACCTGGTCCTGGTCCTCACCATGCTGATCGGGCGCCTCGGCCCCTTGACCGTCGCCTATGCGCTCCTACGCCGCAAACCGGAGAAGCATCTGGTCTTCCCCCCGGCGGACGTCCCGGTGGGTTAGGCTGCCGCCCGGACCGTTAGACTGATTCCCCTCGAGCCCTCTCCCCCCTTGAAGAAGATCCTCGTCCTCGGCCTCGGCAAGTTCGGTCACCGCCTCGTGGAGGTACTGGCCCAGAACCCGGAAGTCCGCCTGATCGCATTCGACCGCAACAACCGCCTGGTCGAATCCGTCACCGATCTGGTCCACACCGCCGCCAGTGGCAACCTGAACGACCCCGGCACCCTGGATGCGGTCCTCGCCGAGGCCGGGCACCTCGACGCCGCGGTCGTGAGCCTGGGGGACGCCTTCAACACCACCACCCTGATGGCCCTGCACCTCCGCCAGGCCGGGGTCCGACGCATCTTCATCAAGGCCGACGACCCCAGCCATGGCAAGGTCCTGGAAGCCATCGACAAGGGTTTTCCGGGCGAACGCTGCTTCCGGGTCTTGATCCCGGAGCTGGACGCCGCGGAAGAAGTCGCCCACCGGGTGGTTTCCCACTACATCCTCAAGGACGTCCTCCTCGCCGAGGGCTTCGTCCTCGCCGAGATGCTCTGCCCCGAGAAGCTCGCGGGGACCAGCCTCGCCCAGCTCGACCTGCGCAAGCGCTATCAGCTCACCGTGATCGGCTGGCGGGAAGCCGGGGGCCAGTTGATCCTCGCCTCCCCGGCCACCCCGATCCCCCCCGGCTGCACCCTGACCGTGGTGGGCAGCCAGAAGGACCTCCGCGCCTTCGAGAAGGAATTCGGGGATTCCTGAGGCCGTGGGCTTGTGCGCGGATGACCGGGAGCCTATCCCATGCCCATGAACGCCACCCGATTCACCGCGGATTCCCCGCTCGGCGAAATCGCCGCGACCTTGCCCTCTGCGATCGCGCTCTTCCGCCAGCACCATCTGGACTACTGTTGCGGCGGCGCCCGCAGCCTGGGCGATGCCGCCCGCGAGCGCGGTCTGGATCCCGACCGCCTGCTGGAGGAACTCCAGTCCCTGGTGCGCAGTCCCAGCGATCGGGACTGGACGACCGCCCCGACCGGCGAGTTCATCGACCACATCCTCGCCACCCATCACGACTACCTGAAGCGGGTCATGCCGGAGCTGCGCCGGACCGCGGCCAAGGTGGCCCAGGTCCACGGCGAGAACCATCCCGAAGTCGTCTCGCTGCTGCGCGAGATCGACCCGCTCTTCGCCGAGCTGGACGCCCACCTGATGAAGGAAGAGCAGATCCTCTTCCCGATGCTGCGCGGCCTCGCCGGGGAACCGGGGGGCGCCGCCCCGGCCCACTGCGGTCCCGAGGGTCCCATGCACGTCATGGAAATGGAACACGAGTCGGCGGGCGCCGCGCTGAAGCGGATGCGCGAACTGACCCACGACTACGCCCTGCCCGAGGACGCCTGCACCAGCTACCGGGGCCTCTACGCCGGCTTGCAAGAACTGGAAGCGGACTTGCACGTGCACATCCATCTGGAGAACAACATCCTGTTCCCGAGGATGCGCGCCCTGTTGCAAGGGGTCTGAACCCCGCCCCCCCGCGCGCGGATTTAGCATGAGGCCCCCCTCCCCGGGGTGAATCCTCATGCAAGACCCTCGCGTCCTCCTCCTCGGCCTCGGCATCACCGCGGTCCTTTGTCCTTCCTGTCTGCTGGCTCAGCCCCGCTCCGCCTGGCCGCAGGAGACCGCCACCGCGCAGAAGGAGGAGGAGGCGGAATCGCCGTGGTCCGCGGCCACCTTCGCGGGCCTGGAGCTGCGCTCCATCGGACCGGCCCTGGCCTCGGGGCGGGTAGTGGACTTCGCGGTGGATCCCGACCACCCCGCGCGCTTCTACGTGGCCACGGCCTCGGGTGGAGTCTGGCGCACCGACAACGACCGCAGCACCTGGACACCGATCTTCGACGATCAGGGTTCCTACTCGATCGGCTGTCTGGCCTTGGATCCCAACGACCCCAACACCCTCTGGGTCGGTACCGGAGAGAACGACGCGCAGCGAAGCGTTTCCTTCGGCGACGGGGTCTATCGCTCCCGGGATCGGGGCGCCCATTGGGAGCACCTGGGGCTGGAGCACTCCGAGCACATCGGGCGGATCGTGGTGGACCCCCGCGACTCGGCGGTGGTCTACGTGGCGGCGCAGGGGCCCTTGTGGAAGTCGGGCGGTGACCGCGGCCTCTACAAGACCACGGACGGCGGCCAGACCTGGAAACGGGTCCTGGCCATCGACGAGGACACCGGGGTCAACGAGGTCTGGATGGATCCGCGCGATCCGGACCGGCTCTACGCCAGTGCCTGGCAGCGCCGCCGCCACGTGTGGACCTTGATCGACGGCGGCCCCGGTTCCGCGATCTACCGGTCGGAGGACGGCGGCGCCCACTGGCGCAAGATCGTGACCGGGTTGCCGGAGGTGGAACTCGGGCGCATCGGTCTGGCGATCTCCCCGGCCGACCCGGATCGTCTCTACGCGGTGGTGGAAGCGGCGCAGGGCAAGAGCGGGCTCTATCGTTCCACGGATCGGGGGGAATCCTGGGAGAAACGCAGCGATTTCCATACCACGAGCCCCCAGTACTACAACGAACTGGTTCCCGACCCGCGCGACCCGGACAAGCTCTACGCGCTGGACACCTTCCTGCACGTGAGCGAGGACGGAGGCAAGAGCTTCCACGACGTGCCCAGCGAGGACAAGCACGTGGATCATCACGCCCTGTGGATCGACCCCCGCGACACCGATCACCTGCTGGTCGGTTGCGACGGCGGGGTCTACGAGAGCTGGGACGCGGGGGAGGCCTGGGACTTCAGCGCCAACCTGCCCATCTCCCAGTTCTACCGGGTCAGCGTGGACGATTCCCGACCCTTCTATTTCGTGTATGGCGGCACCCAGGACAACAACTCGCTGGGCGGACCGAGCCGCACCACGAGTCGCGCCGGCATCGCCAACGAGGACTGGTTCGTGACCGTGGGCGGCGACGGTTACGAAGCCCTGGCCGAACCGGGGAATCCGAACATCGTCTACACCGAATGGCAGTATGGGGGCCTGGTGCGTTACGACCGCCGTTCGCGGGAGACCGTGGACATCAAGCCCCGCGAACCCGATGACGGCACCGCGTACCGCTGGAACTGGGATGCACCGTTGATGATCAGTCCCCACTCCCCCACCCGGCTCTACTTCGGAGCCAACGTGCTGTTCCGTTCCGACGACCGCGGGGATTCCTGGCAGGTGCTGGGCGGGGACTTGACCCGCCACCTGGACCGCAACCAGTTGAAGGTGATGGGGCGGATCTGGGGGGTGGACACGGTGGCCAAGAACAAATCCACTTCCTTCTTCGGGAACATCGTCTCGCTGAGCGAATCGCCGCTGGTGGAGGGCCTGCTCTACGTGGGCACCGACGACGGCCTGATCCAGGTCTCGGAGGACGGCGGCGCCCACTGGACCCGCCACGAGAAATTCCCCGGGGTGCCGGAGATGGCCTACGTGAGCCGCCTGGAAGCGGGCTGGCATGACCCCGACACCGTGTACGCCGCCTTCGATGATCACAAGAAGGGGGATTTCCATCCCTACGTCCTGGTCAGTCACGACCGCGGCCGGAGCTGGGAATCGATCGCCGGGGATCTTCCCGAGCGCGACTACGTCCACGCGCTGGCCGAGGATCCCGGAGCGCCCGGGCTGCTCTTCGCGGGTACCGAGTTCGGGCTCTTCTTCACGGTGGACGGCGGCGCGCACTGGATCCGGCTGAAGGGCGGGCTGCCGACCATCGCGGTGCGCGATCTGGCGATCCAGGCCCGCGAGAACGATCTGGTCCTGGGCACCTTCGGGCGCAGTTTCTACGTGCTGGACGACTACACTCCGCTGCGCGGCATCGACGCGGAGCGACTGGAGAAGGAGGCCCTGCTCTTCCCGGTGAAGGATGCCCTCCTCTACGTGCCCGGATCGCGGCTGGGCGGGCGCGAGGGACGCGGCAGCCAGGGCGCTTCCTTCTACACCGCCCCCAATCCGCCCTTCGGGGCCGTCTTCACCTGGTATCTGAAGGAGGATCTCCGGAGTCGCCGGGAGCGGCGCCGCGCCGCGGAGAAGGAATTGCGCGAGGCGGGCAAGGACGTCCCCTATCCGAGTTGGGAAGCGTTGCGGGCCGAG